>JAYUHT010000171.1:0-5966 GCA_043766725.1 Burkholderiales bacterium
TTGGCTTCGGAATTGAGGTAGTGCAACCCCACCTTGCCGAAGGCGGCCAGGCTGGGCGTGATGGCCCATTGCGGTGTGACGGATGCGCCAAACGACCAGGCGCTGCGCTTGTAGATGTTGCCGAACTGGGCGTAGTTCTCGCTGCCCCAGGAGGCGAGCTGCGCTTCCCAACGGTTCAACACCGGTGGCAGAAAGCTGAAGCTCATCGGCCCGCTGAGCTGGCCGACGATGGCCGTGCCGTAGTCCGACGAGCCGGCGCCGATGGTGGCCAGCGTGCCGGTGGCGCGCTGTTGCGCGGCGGCGTGCGGCGTGGCCAGGCTGGCAACCAGCGCGAAGGCCAGGGCCAGTGCGGCGTGCGGGCAAGCGGGGCGGGGGCGGTGCGAGGAGGCTTGTTTGCTCATGATGGAAGGGTTGTCGGCCAGGCCGGGAGCGGCGAGCCTAAAGGCGAGGGTTGGGGCGAGGCCGCATTGAAAGTAACAAAGGGTGCTCGAAAACCAGCATTAACCCACCCCGTGTTCGCGGGAGTTTTCCGCTTTGCGGCTTTCATCACGGGCCGGTTCCCCCTTAACCGCGGGATTGAATGGTTTTGTAACACTAACGCGAATTCCTGAAGCTGGGCAGCGGCGATAGTGCGCCGCCCCAGCACACAACCAGGCATCCCAGCCTGGCGCGGTGCCAGCGCGCAAACCAAGCATGCCAAGCACCCCAGCCCCCACTTCTGACGCAACGCCCCTGCTGCCTACCGGCGCGCAACCACCCGCCCAAGCTGCCACGCTGGCCAGTGCCGCGGCCCTGGCCCTGGCGGCCTGCGGCGGCCACGTTGACACCCCCGGCCCGAACGGCACCAGCACCGTGGGCGGCCTGGCCGGCGCCAACAGCGGCGCTGCGCTGTCAGCCGGCGCCGCCCGCCCCAGCGAGGTCGACGCCGCGCGCTTCATGGCCCAGGCCACCTTCGGCGCGCGTGGCGAGCAAGACGTTGCGGCGCTGGTCGAGCAGGGCTATGAGCGCTGGCTGGCGGCGCAGATGAACGAGCGCGCCGAACTGCACACCTCGTACATCGACTGGCAGCGCCAGCGCAACGGGCCGCAGACCTACGTCACCGAAGACATGGCTTACGAAGCCATGTGGCGGCACTGGCTGCACGGCCAGGATCAACTGCGTTCACGGGTCACGTTCGCGCTGAGCCAGATCTTCGTGGTGTCTAACGTGGCCAGTGACTTGCGCGCCTACGGCATGGCCTCGTACATGGACATGCTGCAAGCGCACGCATTCGGCAGTTATCGCGATTTGCTGCAGGCCGTGACCCTGCACCCCACCATGGGCTACTACCTCAACATGCGCAGCAGCGAGCGCAGCAACGCCACCATTGGCGCGCGGCCGAATGAAAACTATGCCCGCGAGGTGCTGCAACTGCTGTCCATCGGCCTGGTGGAGCTGAACAACGACGGCACGCCGCGGCGCGATGCGGGCGGCGCCACCATACCCACCTTCAACGAAGCCGTGGTGAAGGGCTTTGCCCAGGCCTTCACCGGTTGGAGCTTTGCGCTGTCGGCCAACTTCCGCTCGCCCGATGAAGGGTTGGACGCGAACTGGAAGACGCCCATGGTGCCGTTCGAGGCCTTCCATGAACCTGGCCCCAAGCTGCTGCTGGGCGGCGCCACCATTCCGGGCGGCTCGGCGGTGGAAGACCTGGCCGCGGCGCTGGACAACATTGCCGCGCACCCCAACGTGGGCCCGTTCATCGGCCGCCAGCTCATCCAGCGCTTGGTCACCAGCAACCCGAGTGCGGCCTACCTCAACCGCGTGGCCACGGTGTTCAACGACAACGGCAACCGCGTGCGCGGCGACCTGGCCGCGGTGGTGCGCGCCGTGCTGCTCGACGCCGAGGCGCGCGACCCCGGCCTGGGCGCGGCCGGGCGTTTCGGCAAGCAGCGCGAGCCGGTGCTGCGCCTGGCCAACTTGCTGCGCGCCATGAATGTGAGCAACAAGACCGGCCGCAACGCCGTGCATGCGCTGGACAGCGGCGACGACGCCCTGGGCCAAAGCCCGCTGCTCGCCCCTTCGGTGTTCAATTTTTTCTCGCCCAATTTCCGCCCCGCCGGCCCTTTGGCCGCCGCTGGCCTGGTGGCACCGGAGTTTCAGATCACCACCGAAACTGCTGTGGTGGGCAGCCTGAACTTCCTGCGCCGCGTCATTCAAGAAGGCGGCCATGGCTGGGCCGAAGGCCGGCTCGACTTCGACTGGGCGCCTTGGTTGGCCGTGGCCGGCGACACCGCAGCGCTGCTGGCGCGCCTGGACCTGATCTTCTTTCACGGCCAGATGAGTGCAGGCACGCGCACTCGGCTGGCCGCGCTGGTTGACAGCATCAACCCGGCGCAAACGCAGGAGCGGGTGAAGGCCGCGCTCACGCTCACCATGGTCAGCCCCGACCACGTGATCCAGACTTGAACCGATTCAGCCCGCACCCATGACCGCACGCTTCACCGATTGCCCCGACGCCTACCCCACCGGCCTGCCCAACCCCGCACGCCGTGGCCTGCTCAAGGGGCTGGCCGCCACCGCCGCCGCGCCCTGGGTGCTGCCGCTGCAAGCGCTGGCGCAAACCAGCACGGCCAGCGACTACAAGGCCCTGGTCTGCGTATTCCTGTTTGGCGGCAACGACGGCAACAACATGGTCGTGCCGATCGACACGGCCGAGTTCAACCAATACCAAAGCGCCCGCGCGCGCCTGGCCCTGACGCGCGAGACACTGCTGCCCATCACGCCCAGCAACAGCGCCGGCCGGCGCTTTGGCGTGCACCCGGCCATGCCGGGCCTGGCGAAATTGTTCAGCAGCGGCAAGGCGGCCATCGCCGCCAACGTGGGCCCGCTACTCGTGCCCACCACGCGCGCGCAGTACCAAGCGCGCTCGGTGCCGCTGCCCGCGGCGCTGTTTTCACACAGCGACCAACAAGCTGCCTGGCAAACCGGGCTGTCTGATGGCAGCGGGCGCAACGGCTGGGGTGGGCGGGTGATGGAGCGCGTGCTGGCACAAGGCGCACGCAACCGCGGCTTTGCAGCGCTTTCCGTCACCAGCGGCAACATCTGGCAAGTGGGCGACCAGTCGCTCACGCCTTACAAGCTGGGCAGCTCGGGCAACCTGGGGCTGGAGTTCTTCAGCCCGCGAGGCACTGACCCGCTGGCCCTTGCCGTGCGTGCCACGCTGGCTGAAGGCCGCGGCCACCTGATGCAACAGGCCTGGCTGGATGTGATGCAGCGCAGCGTGGACGTGCAGGCCGTGCTGTCGCAGGCGCTGGGCGCATCGAACCTGAACATGGACTTCCCCGACACCGGCCTGGGCCGGCAGCTGCGCCTGGCTGCGCGCTTGATCGGCGCGCGCGCGGCGCTGGGCCTACCGCGGCAAATCTACTTCGCCAGCCTGGGCGGCTTCGACACCCATGGCGACGAACAACTTGCGCGCCAGGCCGATTTGCTGGGCGAGTTGAGCAACGCCGCCACCGCGTTCTACAACGCCACGCTGGAAATGGGCATGGCCAACCAGGTGACGCTGTTCACCGCGTCAGACTTCGGCCGCACCCTGGCCAGCAATGGCCAGGGCAGCGACCACGGCTGGGGCAACCACCAATGGGTGCTGGGCGGCGGCGTGGCGGGTGGGCGCATCGCGGGCACGTTCCCTAACCTGGCGTTGAATGGGCCTGATGACACTGACAACGGCCGTTGGATACCGAGCACCGCCACCGATCAGCTCGGCGCCGGCCTGGGCCGCTGGCTGGGCGCCAGCGATGCGCAATTGGCCGAAGTGTTCCCGCGGCTGGCGCAGTTCAACGGGGTGTTGCCGTTGATGGCGTGAACCTCACGCTGCCTTTGGTTTCGCGCTGAGCGGCTCATCGCTGGCCGGCGTTGCGGGCACGGCATCAGCGGGCATGCTGCGCGCGCGTTGCACCGCATGTTCGGCGGCCAGAAACGCGAACACCAGCCCCGGCCCGAGGGAGATGCCCGGGGCCGGGTACACGCCGCCCATCACCGAATGCATGTCATTGCCGCAGGCGTAGAGGCCGGGTATGGCAGCACCTTGCGCATCCAGCGCGCGAGCGTGGGCGTCGGTGAGAAAGCCGGTGGCCGCGCCGATGTCGCCGGGGTAGAGTTGCACCGCGTAGAAGGGGGGCTCGCTGAGCGCGCCCATGGTCGGGTTGGCGCCGGGCCAGGTGGGGTCGCCATTGGCGCGCTGATAGGCGCTGCCACCGCGGCGGAACTCGGTGTCGTTGCCGCTGGCGGCCATGGTGTTGAACACGGCCACCGTCTGCTCCAGGTTCGCCGCGGGCACGTTGAGCTTGGCGGCCAACGCAGCCGGTGTGGCGCCGCTGAGCACATAGCCGTCAGCCAGCGCCGTGCGCAAGCCCATGCCACCCGGGCGCACGATGCCCAGGCCGTACTTGCGCAGGCCTTGCGCATCGGTGATCAGGTACGACGGAATGCACGGCGTGAAGCGGTTGGCCGCCTGCATGGCCAGGGCGAACAGGTGGTACGAGGTGGACTCGTTCAGGTAGCGCTTGCCGCGTGAGTTGACCACCAGGGTGTGCGGCTTGGCGCGGTCGAACACGAAGTGCGGGAACGCGGCGGTGCTGCCATCAGCGCGCTGGCGCAGCGACACCGGGGCCCAGAAGCAATCGCTCTGGCCGGTGGGGCCGTACTTCGCGCCCACCGCTTCAGCCAACTCGTGCGCGGCACCGACATGGCCCGGTGCGCCAGGGCACCATTCAGGCTCGACGCCGGGCAGCCGCTCGGCGCGCCGCTGCGCATGGCGGTTAAAGCCGCCGCTGGCCAGCACCACGCCACCGCGGGCATGCAGGGTGCGGGTCTGGAAGTTCTGGCGCAGGGTGATTGAATCAACACCATCGGCGCTGCGCGCCAGGCCGGTGACCTGCGTATGCAGCAGCAGGCTCACGCCGCGCTCGCGCAGCGAAAGCAGCAGGCGCCCGACGAGGGCGTTGCCCATCAACAAGCGCGTGCCACGCGGGTGCTTCAGGCGGTCTTGCACATGGCGCCAGATGATCCGGGCGCAGTACTTGGATGAGTCGAGTGAACGGCTCCAGCTCAGCAGGTGGCCGATGTCGTCACGGTCGACCATCATGCCCATGAGCACGGTGAATTCGGGGATCGGCGGGCGCACCACGGCGAACAACTCGCCCAGCAGCCGGCCATCGAAAGGCAGGGGCTCCAACGCGCGGCCGCACAGTGAGGCGCCTTCCAGGTCAGACAGGTAGTCGGGGTGGAACGGCCGTGCGCGGTACTGCACGTGCGAATTCGCTTCGAGGTGCGCCACCGCCTGCGCGCCGTGGGCCAAAAAAGCGGCGCGCAGGGTGGCACTGCTGCGGTGGGCCACGGCGCGGTCCAGGAACGTGGTGGCGGCGGCCAGGGTGTCGTCGGGGTTCACCGTGGTGCCCACGGCCGTGCCGGGGATCCAGGTCGTGCCGGCTGAATAAGCCGTGCTGCCGCCGACGAAACCAGTGGCCTCGACCAGCAGCACCCGCGCACCGCTGATGGCCGCAAACAGCGCGGCCGACATGCCGGCCCCGCCGGCGCCGACGACGATGACATCGAAGCTTTCGTCGTCGGTGAGCTGGGCAAGGTCTTGGAGCATGTGGCCGGCTTGAGCGCCGGCTGATGGCCGGCTGGTTGAGTGTGCCAAAGAAAGTGCCTGCCAGACGCGCCGCGTGCAGCGCGCAAGTTGACCGAGAATGCCGCAGGCTAACCATGCGCGCCCCAAGGCCGGCCAACGCCGGCCGCCGCTGCGGGGGTTTCCGCAAGTGGCCAAGCCACATTTGCTTGTGAGGAGGATCGACATGCCTGAAACGTTGCAAATCCTGGCGCCACTGGTGGTGAAGGGACACGTCAGCCTGGGTGGGCTGAAGAGCGCTCAGCGCCAGGCTGTGCTGGCCCTGGCGGCCAGCGCACTGGCGCCCAGC
>JAYUHT010000172.1:0-15765 GCA_043766725.1 Burkholderiales bacterium
AGCCGCTGGTGCAGGCCTCGACCACCACCGCTGCCGGTTGGCGCTTGTACGTGCCGCGCGCCATGCCGAAGTTGGAAGCAAACATCTGCTCGGCGGACAGCCCGGCCAGCCCCGCGTCGCCCACGGCGATGGAGTTCGATGTCAGGCTGCCAGGCGCGGTGATCAGACTCAGGTTGGGCGCGCTGAGCGAGCCTCCGGCATGCAACGTGAGGCCGCCGCTGGCGGGGTCGGTGTTGTGCAGGCGCAGCGCGGCGCTGCCCACCGCCACGTCACTGCGCACCGTGAGTGCTGCCGCCGGCGTGACATGCAGGCTGCGCGCCAGCGACACGACCACGCTGACCACGGCGGCGGCGTCGCCCGACACGGCACCCTGGCCGAGCAGACAGGCCGGGTTCCATTGCGTGCAGCCATACGACGTGACCAGCGCCGTGCCGGGTTTGTCCAGACCCAGGAACACCAGCTGGAACGCCGGGAACGAACCCGGGCCGGCCGGGGCGGTCAGATCTGGCGTGGTGCTGGCCGGGCAACTGCAACTCAGGCCGCCTGCGGCGGTGCGCACGCAGCCCGGGTTGAGCGGCACGGCGGTGGCCACGGGCGTGAAGGTGCGGCGGGTGTACAGCCCGGCATCGTCAATGCTCAGGTAGCGCTCGCGGAAGCTGTTGTCGCCCAGGTTGGTGCTGGGCGCGCAGGCCGCGTCAATGCGCCCACTGTTGAGCATGGCCAGTGCCCACTCGATGCCGGCCTGCGCCGCCTCGAACGCCTGGGTCGAGCGGTACTGGTTGGCCGAGGTCTTCTGCTCGAAGATCAGGTTGCGGCTGGCATACGCCGCCACCATGGCCATGACGAAGAACATCACCATCACGATGACCAGCGTGGCCGCGCCGCGCTGCGCCTTCATGGGCGCATGCACAGCCACACGCATCGCACTCATGGGCAGCTCCCGGTGATGGTGTCGTTGTGCAGGCGAACGGTGCTGTTCATGCTGCGCTTCACGCGCGCATCGTTGGCCGCTTCGCCTTCGATGGCCACGCTGAGCTGGCGCACGTTGATGCGCGGCGGGCAGGTGGCGGCATCCACGCAGGTGGTGTGGCACACCAGCGGCACCGGCTGGCTGGCCAGGGTGACGACGAAGCGCGTGAGCTTCAGGGTATTGGGGTCGGTCAGCGTCTGCCAATTGCCTGCGCCCAGCAAGACCTGCAAGGCGCCGCCGTTGAGGCGAAACCCTGCTTGTTCGCGGTCGTCCACCAAATCGTTGTCGAGCTCGCCAACGGCGGGCGGGCGAAAGTAGCTCAACCGCACCTCGCTGCCCGTGGCGGCGTCGCCGGGCAGGGCCACGGTGGAGTAGGGGTTGGTCTTGACGCTGGTGGCGCCGGCCACCCAGATGCCGTCAGGCGCGTTCTTCCAGTAGCCGGCGCGGCGCAACTCGCGGGTGATGATGTCGGTGGTGGCGCGCAGGTCTTGCTGGATCTGCGCCTCCACCACCAGGCGGCGGTTGTCGTTCAGTTGCGAAGACAGCACAAAGGCGGCGGCGGCAACGATGAACATGCCGATGGTGATGCCCACCAGCAGCTCGACCAGCGACAGGCCGGCTTGCCCGCGCTTGCATGGCGCTGCATGCATCAGCATGGCGTGACCCCGCTGATCGAGCCGTCGGGCGTGCAGCTGGATACTCGGCCCGCCATGTTGAGGGTGGTGCGCAGCTTGCCATGCACGCTGCTGGCCACGTCGATCGTGAAGCTGGTGTGGTTGAGCATGCCGTCTTGCGCGCTGAAGGCCAGGTCGTTGGTCTCTTCGCTGCTCACGGCGGTGATGCTGATGTCGCGGCTCTTAAGCACCTGCATGGTCTTGATCTCAGTCGGGCCGAAGCGGCAAGCATTGCCGGCGCCACGCGAGCAGCTGCAAAAGCCGACCACGCCACGCACGTACAAGGTGTAGCAGCTCTGGCTGGCGTTGTTTTCAAACGAGATCAGCACCGGCCGGTTCATGCGCGCGGCTTCGCTGCGGGCGTACTGCAAGTCGGTGATGAGTTCGGCGTTGATGGCGCGTACGCGCTGGCGCGCGATCATGTCGCGCATGCTGGGTGCGGCCACGGCCACGAGCACACCAAGCAGCACCACGGCCACCAGCAATTCCACCAGCGTCAAGCCGCGTTTCGGCATTGAGTACTCGCGCATGCGATCTACCGGTTCCAGCAGCGCTGGCTGTCGCTGCTGCTGAAGCTGTCGCAAGCGCCACACTTGGCGCTGTAGCTCAGGTTGCCCGCGGCCAGCGCCACGCGCATCGACTTGCAGGACTCATCCTTGTCTTGCGACTTGCCGCCCACCGCGCTGGCAGTGAGCGTGTAGCCCGAAGCGTCGGCAGCGTTGATGGTGACCGTGTAGTAGCCAGCGGGGGAGCTGCTGCCCATAGTCAGGTCGGACAAGGCGCCGGCGTAGGTGGTGTGGTCGGCGCGCCAGCGTTCCTGGGTCTGCTGCACGGCGGCCAGCGCGGCCACCGCGTCGGACCGGCGGCCTTTGCGAATCGAGTCAAAAAACGCCGGCATAGCCACCGCGGTGATGATGCCCAACACCACCAGCGTGACCAACAACTCGATCAACGTGAAGCCGTGCGCGGCGCAGCGGGCGGGCTGGTCTGGCGGCAAGGTCTTGAACATGGCGGGCATTATTGAAGCTCGTGGATCGGGTGGCCTTGGCGCGCCGCACCGCTTGTCGGGCCCCGCGCGCCGTTCATCCAGCCCGAGCCGGCGCTGGTTCAGCAAGCCGGGTGGCCAACGGTGCCGCCAGGCGAGCAGGTGCGCACCCGGCCCATGATGTTCACCACCTGGTGGATTGCCGCGCCCGACTTGGCTTGCACCTTCAAGGTGGCCGCAGGGGTTGTGGTGCCCTTGGTCGGGTCGAACAGCATCGAGCGCACATTGGCGCTCAGGCTGACGCGTTGCGCCGGATCCAGGCGCACACTGCGCAGGGGCTCGGCGCCGGCGGTGCACACCGCTGCGGTGCCGTCGGCATTGCAACTGCACTGGTTGGCCTCGCCGGTGTGCACCACATAGCAGCCGGCGCCGGCGGTGGCGTCGAAGCTGATGCGCAGCGTGCGGTTCAGGCTGATGGCTTGCGAGCGGGTGAACTGCACATCGGTGCGCAACTGCGCCGCCACGCCTTCGAGGCGCTGCTTCTCGGCCGTGGCGCTCAGGCCGGGGACGACCTGGCTGGTCAACATCGCCAGCACCGTGGTGGTGACGGCACACTCAACGATGGTGATGCCGGCTTGGCGGCGCAGGGTGTTGAGGCGGTGTTGCATGTCGGCTCCTGGTAGTGAATCTCGGGTGGAGTCACTGTAGGAACCGAGCCGCTTTTTCGCGCCCCCAGCGCGGGTGTCACGGGCCTGCGCAAAAGAGGGCCCCCCTGCGGCATCCCCCTTGCGGGGGGTGCTGTGCCGGCGTCAGAGCTTGCGGTTCTCAAGCAAATGTGGCTTTGCCACTTTGCTTGACCCCCATGGGGGGCGGGCTGGGCGCAGCCCGGCCCTGGGGGCGCTCAAATCTCGCGAATCAGCTGGCGGAAATCATCCACATCTTCGAAGCTGCGGTACACCGAGGCAAAGCGCACGTAGGCCACCTTGTCGATGCGTTTGAGTTCGCGCATCACCAGCTCACCCAGGCGCGCGCTGGGCACCTCGCGCGAGCCGCTGCTGAGCAGCTTTTCCTGGATGCGTTCGAGCGCGGCTTCCACCTGCTCAACGCTCACCGGGCGCTTGCGCAGGGCCAGCATCATCGAGCTGCGCAGCTTGGCCGCGGCAAATTCGGCCCGTGCGCCGTCTTTCTTCACCACCACCGGCATCGCCACGTCGGCACGCTCGTAGGTGGTGAAGCGCTTGTCGCAACGCAGGCAGCGGCGGCGCCGGCGGATGGCGTCGCCTTCCTCCGACTCGCGCGTTTCAGCGACTTGGGTTTCGGCGTGGCCGCAATAGGGGCAGCGCATGTTGTTCGGTGCGCCGTGGCGTCAGCGGTAAACCGGGAACTCGCGCGTCAGCGCCGCCACCTTGGCGCGCACGGCCGCCAGGTTGGCGGCGTCACCGGGCTTGTCCAGCACGTCGGCAATCAAGTGCGCCGTGGCGCGTGCCTGCTCTTCGCGGAAGCCCCGTGACGTCATCGCCGGTGAACCCAGCCGGATGCCGCTGGTGACCATCGGCTTTTGTGGATCGTTAGGAATGCCATTCTTGTTGCAGGTGATGTGGGCCTGGCCGAGCAAGTTTTCGGCTTCCTTGCCGGTCAGGCCCTTGGGGCGCAAGTCGACCAGCATCACATGGCTTTCGGTGCGGCCAGACACGATGCGCAGCCCACGCTCGATGAGCGTGCCGGCCAGCGCGGCGGCGTTCACCACCACCTGCTGCTGATAGGCCTTGAACGCCGGCGCCAGGGCCTCTTTGAAGGCCACGGCCTTGCCGGCGATGACATGCATCAGCGGCCCGCCCTGGATGCCGGGGAAGATGGCCGAATTGATCTTCTTGGCGATGTCGTCGCCGCGCATCAAGATGAAGCCACCGCGTGGCCCGCGCAGGCTCTTGTGGGTGGTGGACGTCACCACATCGGCATGCGGCACGGGGTTGGGGTACACGCCCGCAGCAATCAACCCCGCGTAGTGCGCCATGTCGACCATGAACACCGCGCCGACCGCCTTGGCCACCTGGGCGAAGCGCTCGAAGTCGATGCGCAGCGAATAGGCCGAGGCGCCGGCGATGATGAGCTTGGGCCGGGTTTCGTGGGCTTGGCGCTCCATGGCGTCGTAGTCGATAGCTTCTTGCGCGTCCAGGCCGTAGCTGACCACATTGAACCATTTGCCGCTCATGTTCAGCGGCATGCCGTGGGTGAGGTGGCCGCCTTCGGCCAGGCTCATGCCCATGATCGTGTCGCCAGGTTGCAGCAGGCCGAAGAACACGCCCTGGTTGGCCTGCGAACCCGAGTTGGGCTGCACGTTCGCATGCTCGGCGCCGAAAAGCAGCTTGACGCGATCGATGGCGAGTTGCTCGACCACATCAACATGCTCGCAGCCGCCGTAATAGCGCTTGCCGGGGTAGCCCTCAGCGTACTTGTTGGTGAGCTGCGAGCCCTGGGCGGCCATCACGGCCGGCGAGGTGTAGTTCTCCGAGGCGATCAGCTCGATGTGCGCTTCCTGGCGCTGGTTCTCGGCCTGGACGGCGGCGAAGATTTCGGGGTCAATGCGTTCGCGGGTGGATTGGCTGCGGTCGAACATGGCGTTCTTTCTTGGCGGGTTGGCGACTTCTTTCCTCGGGCACAAGAGTGGCGAGGTCAAAAAAAGCGGCCCAGGCGTGCGACAAGGCGCCAGGCACTCATTGACCTGACACGGCGCGCTCCACGGTGGTGTTCCACCTCGAGCCCGGGCGTGTGGGCCTGGAACCCGTTGCGCCAGTTGCGCGGCGCTGCGAGTTTAGCCGCTGGCGCGTGAGCTGTTCAGCGCTGTGTGGTCAGGCGCGAGCCGAGCTGCGCCACTTGCTCTTTTTCCGTGGCCTCGGGCTCGCTGCGCGGCAAAGGCGCGAGAGCGTCGCGGCCAGGGGCAGGCAAGGCTGGCGCGATGACCGTCACGCTCACCTGCCCGCCTGCGGCAACACGGCGCAAAAAGCCCTGCTCGGCCAGCACCTTGTGCGCGTAGCCGCCGTCTTCAGGCAAGTTGGCCGCGCCAACGTAGGCCTTCAGTCCGGCCTCGACGCCGCCGAAGCGCGCAATGCAGTCGCGCAACACCTGCACGCCCACGCGCAGGTTGCTCACCGGGTCGAAGGCGGCGTGGCTGCCGCCAAAGGCGGAATACTTGTCGTCATGCATCCGCGTCATGACCTGCATCAGGCCTTGTGCGCCCACCGGGCTCTGTGCAAACGGGTTGAAGCTGGACTCAATGGCCATGATGGCCAGGATCAGCGTCGGCTCGAGCCCCGCGCGCCCGCCCATGTGCCAGGCTTCCTGCACCAGGCGCGCCACCGGCTCCGGCGCAACCCGGTAGCGCTTGGCTAACCAGCGCGTGACCAGGCCCTGCTGGCGGTTCAGCTCGGCGGGGTCGGCAGCAGTGGCGCGACCCACGCCTTCAGGCTCGCTCACGGCGACCAGCACATCACCGGAGGCCTCGGCGCGCGCCAGGTGGCGTTCGTGCAACCAGCCGAAGGCCAGGCTTTCACCACGTTGGCGCAACTCGGGCTGCGTGCCCACAAAGACCAAGCTGGCCACCACGGCCAGGCCAAGCATCGCCAAGCTGTTGTGAAAGACCTCCAACATGCCGTTGCCCACGTCGCGCACGAACAAGCCAATGCCTTGCGTCACCTGACGCCCGGCACGGCAAATGGGGTTGAGCAGATTCATCGGCATTCCCTTTTCGGTTAGAGCCGCTGGTGCCAGCCGGCGCGCCAGCGGCGGCCTGCTGGGCGGCAGCCATAATCTTTCTCGCTTTCGGCGGCATGGCAACCCCGATCCCAAGGGGGCTGACGAAAACTCGGGTTAACCCGATATTTCTTCGAAGGGGGCGATTCTAAAAATCTCAATATATCGAGTCAAGCATATGAAAATGCGTTATAGGTCAAATTAATGATGAAGTATGTTGATTTGCGCGATTTTCTTGCGCAACTCGAGGCTCAAGGCGCGCTCAAGCGCATTCGCGCCGAGGTGTCGCCCCGGTTGGAGATGACGGCCATTGGTGACGCCGTGCTCAAGGCCCACGGCCCGGCGCTGCTGTTCGAGCGCCCCGCTGGATTCACCGTGCCATGCCTGACGAATTTGTTCGGCACCACGGGCCGGGTGGCGCAAGCGATGGGTGCACGCAGCCTGGCTGACCTGCGCGAAGTGGGCAGCGTGTTGGCCAGCCTGAAAGAGCCACATCCGCCGCGCGGACTGAAAGACGCCGGGCGCTTGCTTGAACTGGTTAAGGCGTTGTGGGACATGAAGCCGGCCGTGCGCCGCCATGGCCCGTGCCAGGAAGTGGTGCTGGAAGGCGGGCAGATCGACCTGGCGCGGTGGCCGGTGCAGACCTGCTGGAGTGGTGATGCCGGGCCGTTGATCACCTGGGGCCTGGTCATCACCCGTGGGCCGCAGGCGGTGGCCAACCGGCGCAGCCGGCAGAACCTGGGCATTTACCGCCAACAGGTGATCGGGCCGCGGCAGGTGATCATGCGCTGGCTGGCGCACCGCGGCGGGGCGCTCGATTTCCGCGATTTCGCCGCCGCCAACCCCGGCCAGGCGTTCCCGGTGGCGGTGGCACTGGGTGCCGACCCGGCCACCATCCTGGGCGCCGTGACGCCGGTGCCTGATTCGTTATCCGAGTACCAGTTTGCCGGGCTGTTGCGCGGCGCGCGCACGGAGTTGGTGGCCAGCAGCGTGGGCGAGGGCATCATGAAGCTCCAAGTGCCGGCCAGTGCCGAGCTGGTGCTGGAAGGGCACATTCCCGTGGCCACGCCCGGCTTCGAGGGCCGTAGCGAGCAAGGTGTGCCGCTGAAGGAACTGGGCGGCTACCTGCATGCGCTGGAAGGCCCGTTTGGCGACCACACCGGCTACTACAACGAGCAGGAATGGTTTCCGGTGTTCGAACTCTCACGCCTGAGCCACCGCCGCGACCCGATCTACCACTCCACCTACACCGGCAAGCCGCCTGACGAGCCGGCGGTGCTGGGCATGGCGCTGAATGAAGTGTTCGTGCCGATCCTGCAAAAACAATTTCCAGAAATCGTCGACTTCTACCTGCCGCCTGAAGGTTGCAGTTATCGCTTGGCGGTGATCTCAATTCGCAAGGCTTACGCCGGCCATGCCAAGCGCGTGATGTTCGGCTTGTGGAGCTTCCTGCGCCAATTCATGTACACCAAGTTCATCATCGTCACCGATGACGATGTCGACATTCGCAACTGGAAAGAAGTCGTCTGGGCGCTGAGCACCCGGGTGGACCCGGTGCGCGACACAGTGCTGGTCGATCACACGCCGATCGACTACCTCGATTTCGCCTCACCCACCAGCGGCCTGGGCGGCAAGATGGGTCTGGATGCCACGCACAAATGGCGCGGCGAAACGAGCCGCGTTTGGGGTCGCGCCATCACGCCAGACCCAGCCAGCGCGAAGCGGGTTCAAGGCATCGTGGACGAAATTCTTTCCAGCCCGGCTGGGCCGGCCCCTTGAGCGGCCGAAGGGCTCCTAAGTAAAGTTCTTGCGCCTAGCGGTTCAGCGGCATATCCTCGGTTCGCCTTCTTAGTGAAGGTACACCCGATGGCGCAGTCACTGCGCATCAGGGGCCCTGGAGAACTTCTCTCCAGATCCCCGAAAGGCGGCCTCGCCGCCCAGCCCCCGCCCATCCGCAAGGTGTGTGGGGGTTTCGCTTTGGGAGCTTTAAAGGCTTCAAGCAGCCATGAGCAAGGCCAGCCATTCGCGCAGCGCATTGCGCCTTGGTCAGCCCCATGCCACCGAGCAGGTGGCGCGGCCGAGCCACAAGCCGTAGCGCAAACCCATTGTGTCGACAGCCCGCGGGCCGACGCACCAACGCCGGGCGACATAATTCAGCCGCCCACTGTCAGCCCGGCGCCGGGCGGGGCGACTGATGCGTTCACCCAAACTTTCCTGCTGGAGGCTCACTTGGCAACAGAACTCATCACCCTGGGCGGCGGCTGTTTCTGGTGCGTGGAGGCCGTGTTCGAACAGGTCGACGGCGTGCAGACTGTCGAGTCGGGTTACAGCAACGGGCAACTCAACAACCCAAGCTACGAGCAGGTGTGTGGCGGGCGCACGGGCCACAACGAGGTGGTGCGCGTCACCTTCGACAACGAACGGATCAGCCTGAGCGAGATCCTGGAAATCTTCTTCCACATCCACGATCCCACCACGCTGAACTACCAGGGCAACGACGTGGGGCCGCAGTACCGCTCGGGCATCTACCTTCATAGCGAGGGCCAGCGCGACGTGGCGCAGGCCGTGTTGGCGCAAGCGCAAGCCGCGCATGGCGGGCGCGTGGTCACCGAGCTGCTGCCGCTGAGCAACTATTGGCGTGCCGAGAACTACCACCAGCACTACTTTGCCAACCACCCTGGCCAAGGCTATTGCGCCGCCGTGGTGGCGCCCAAGGTGGCCAAGTTTCGCAAGACCTTTCAGGCCCGGTTGCGCGCCTGAATTCCATGCTCATCCTGCAAGGCCTGCGCTACCACTTCATCAACGGGCCGGCGCTGGCCTTTGCGGATCTGACCGTGCCACAGGGTGCGGTCGTGCTGGTGAGCGGGCCGTCAGGCAGCGGCAAGTCCACGCTGCTGGCGCTGATGGCCGGCTTGCTGCCGCCCAGCGGCGGGCAACTGGTGGTGGCCGGTGCCGAGCCAGCACGCATGGGCGAGCGCGCGCGCGACGCCTGGCGTGCGGCCACGCTCGGTTTCGTGCCCCAGAGGCTGCACCTGAGCGGCGCGCTGGATGTGCAGGCCAACCTGGAGCTGCCCTACGTGGGCACCGGTGAAGCGGTGGACAAGCCACGCATCGCCGCGCTGCTGCAACGCCTGGGCCTACACGGCTTGCAGCGCCGCCGGCCGCACGAACTGAGCCTGGGCCAGGCCCAGCGCGTCGCGCTGGCGCGTGCTTTGCTGCGCCGGCCGCGTTTGATTTTGGCTGACGAGCCCAGCGCGAATCTCGACGACGCCGCCTGCTCCCAAGCGGCCGCCTTGCTGCGCGAGCAGGCCAGCGAAGAAGGCGCCACGCTGGTGGTGGCCAGCCACGATGCGCGCATCGTCAGTGCTCTGGCTGGGGCCGTGACCCTGGTGCTGCCCGGGCTGAGCGCATGACGTTGCCTGGCCTGGCCTGGCGCTACCTTTGGGCGCGCCCCTTGGTGGCGGCGCTGAACCTGGTGATGCTGGCGCTGGGCGTGGCGGCGATGGTCTTCGTGAGTCTGACCAGCGAGCAGATCGATGCCCACATGCGCCGCGGGCTGCAGGGCATCGATCTGGTCGTCGGCGCCAAGGGCAGCCCATTGCAGCTGATCCTGGCCGGCGTGTTCCACCTCGACGCGCCCAGCGGCAACATCCCGCTGGCAGCCTTGCAAGCGCTGCGCGACCAACCTTTGGTGGCGCGCGCCGTGCCGCTTTCACTGGGCGACAACTTGCGTGGCTTTCGCATTGTTGGCACCGAGCCGGAGTATTTACAGGTGTATGACGCTGTCCTGCGCGAAGGGCAGTTATGGCAAGCGCCGCTGCAGGCGGTGCTGGGCGCCGAGGTGGCCACCAGCCTGCGCCTGGGCCCGGGTGCGCGATTCAACGGCAGCCATGGTTTGAGCCAGCAGGGGCCGGCTCACGCCCAGGCGCCCTACACGGTGAGCGGCGTGCTGGCGCCCTGCGCTTGCGTGCTCGACCGGTTGGTGTTGACGAGCTTGGAGTCGGTCTGGGCGGTGCATGAGCCGGTGCATGAACCGGCGCATGAGTCGGCACACACGGGCGACGACAAGCATGACGACGACGAACGCAACGCGCAGCGCGAGCTGAGCCTGCTGCTGGTGAGCTACCGCTCGCCCTTGGCGGCGATGAGCCTGCCGCGCTGGGTGAACGCCCAGCCTACCTTGCAGGCCGCCGCGCCGGCGTTGGAAAGCGCGCGGCTGTTGCGCATGGTGGGGGTGGGCATGGAGGTGCTGCGTGGCGCGGCCGGGGTGCTGCTGGCCGTGGCCGCGCTGTCGGTGTTCGTGGCGCTGACCCACGCCGTGCGCGAACGCGAGGCCGACCTGGCCATGCTGCGCATGCTCGGCGCACGCGCTGCGCGGATTGCGGCGCTGCCCTTGCTCGAGGCGCTCTGGCTGGCCGCGCTGGGCTTCGTGCTGGGCCTGCTGCTGGGCCATGCCATGGTGTACGCCCTGAGCCTGGTGCTGCGCGAGCAACAGTCGTTGCCCCTCACTGCGGCCTGGTGGACGCCCACCGTGTTGCTGCTGGCCGCTGGCGTCTTGGTGCTCGCAGCGGTGGCGGCGTTGGTGCCATCATGGCGCTGTTTCCGGCTCGACGTGACCCGGCTGCTCCAGGCGCCGCGTTGAGCTGCGTTCAATATGAAAGGTGTGACATGAGATTCACCGCGCATTGCCACCGTTGGTTGACGATCCTGCCGCTGGTCTGCGCCAGTGCCGCACTGGCCCAGGCGCCTGCCGCTGAGAAACCCGCTGCGCCCATGACACCGGGCCAGGGGCCGGGCTACCACGACCCGCGCAGCCCCTTCAAGCCGCTGCAAGAGGTTGACGGCGTGGTGTCGTGGGTCGTGCTCAGTGCGGTGACCTTGCGCAAAGAGAACAAGGCGCTGCTGCCGGTGTTCTCGAAAGACGTGCAAGCCCTGAATAACCAGGTGGTCAAGGTGCAAGGCTTCATGATGCCGCTGGAGCCGGGCGAACGGCAGAAGCACTTCTTGCTGTCGGCCGTGCCCACCAGTTGCAACTTCTGCGTGCCAGCGGGCCCGGAAGGCCTGATCGAAGTGCGCAGCAAGTTGGGCGTGAAGTACACGCTCGAACCCGTGGTGGTGCAAGGCCGCCTGGCGGTGCTGCACAACGATCCGTACGGCCTGTACTACCGCGTGGCCGACGCCAACCCGAGTCAATAACCGCTGCCCGTCAAGGCGCCAGGCGCTCGCGCAGCCACTGGCCCTCTTCCCGGCGGTAACGCAAGCGGTCATGCAGACGGCTCTTGCGGCCTTGCCAGAATTCCCAAACTTCAGGCTGCAGCCGATAGCCGCCCCAATGCGGCGGGCGCGGCGGGTTCAAGGCGTGGCGCGCTGCGGCCTTCGCCGCATTGGCCACCAACACGGCGCGTGAGGCGATGACCTGGCTTTGCGGCGACGCCCAGGCGCCCAGGCGTGAATCGAGCGGGCGGCTGGCGTAGTAAGCGTCAGACAGTTCGGGCTCGACTTTGCTCACCAGGCCCTCAATGCGCACCACGCGCTCCAACTCGACCCAATGAAACTGCAATGCCGCGCGCGGGTTGGCCGCCAGCTCGCGGCCCTTGCGGCTGTCGTAATTCGTGTACCACACGATGCCGCGTTCATCGTGCCCCTTGATCAGCACCATGCGCGTTGACGGTGCGCCGTTCGCGCCCACCGTGGCCAAGGTCATGGCATTGGGTTCGGGCAGCTGTGCATCCAGGGCCTGTTGCAGCCACAACTCGAACTGCCGCAGAGGCTGCGGCGCGGAGCTGTCTTCATCAAGCGCACCGCGCTCATAGCTCTTGCGCAGGTTGGCAATGTCGTCACTCACGCTGGCCCCTTTGTGCGGTGCTGTGTTGTACAGAGCGCGACGTGGCTCGTCGCGTTGGAGCAAACAGTATGCCCGTCCTCATTGGAGTATCTTCGTGCTGCGCACTGCGTTACTCGCCCTTGGGGCGGCCCGGCGCGCCCTTGGGGCGGCCCGGCGGTCTCATGCGCCCGCACCGTGCATCCCCTTAGGTGGAAGGACTTAAGTGAAGCTCCCACTATCGGCCGGCGTAGTGTGGGCGGATGCTGTGAAGCGTTAATTCGAACCGAACATGACGTCTCATCCCACCCTCATCGTGCTCGCCGCAGGCCAAGGTGCGCGCTTCGCCGGGCCCGGCCACAAGCTCGAGCAAGCATTGGGCAGCCACAGCGTGCTGGCGACCACGCTGCGCCAGGCCTTGGCCACCCAGTTGCAGGTGCTGGTGGTGACCAATGAAGAGTTGGCGGCGCTGGCGACCAAACATGTGGCTGCACGCGACGTGCTGGTCATCCCTTCAGTGCCGGGCCGTTTCGGCATGGGCCACAGCATCGCTGCCGGCGTCGCCGCGCGGGCGCATTCAGCGGGCTGGCTGCTGCTGCCGGCCGACATGCCATTGGTGCGCCCGGCCAGCGTGCTGGCGGTGGCGGCAGCGCTGGCCGAGCACCCCGTGGTGTACGCGCAATACCGCGGCCGTCGCGGTCACCCGGTGGCTTTTGCCGCCGAGCTGTACTCCGAGCTCACCGCCTTGGCCAGCGACGAAGGCGCGCGGCGCATCGTGGCCCGCTTCCCGGCCAGCGGCGTGGAACTCGACGACCCCGGCGTGTTGGTAGACATTGACACCCAGGCCGACCTGGAGCGGGTGCGCGCGACCATGGGCGCGAACCAGGCTTTGGCTCACACCAGGCCGTAGCGCCGGGCCAGCGCCATCAGGCGCGCGATCTCGCGGTCATGCACGCCGTGCTGTGTCAAGGCGTGAGCCGTTTCCTTCAGGTAGTCCAGCGTCGTGCCATAACGGCCACGTGCGTGGCGCAAGATGTGCAGCATCTGCTCATCGGGCAGGCGGCCCAGGTGGCTGGCGCTGCGCCGGCTCAAGGTGAAGGCCAGGGCCTGCACGTCGCCGTGGGCCGTGCGCGTGCGCAACCAGCGCGCGTCATACACGCCGGTGGGCATTTCGCGCTGCCACAGGCGGGCCAGTTCAGCGCCGGCGCGCTCGCGCGGCACGCGGTAGACCATGCCGCGGCACGAGCCTCCCGGCAACAAGGCAAACACCAGCCCGGGCTGTTCGGGCGTGCCGCGGTTCACGCGCGAGCGCATGCGCAAAGCGCGGTGCCAGCCATGCACCCAGGCTGGCCGGTGTTCGCTGAACTCGAACTCCGGGCGCCAGATCAACGAGGCATAGCCAAACACCCACAGGTCGCTGCGGCCGCCCCACTCGGCGTGAGCCTGGCGCAGCAGCAGAGCCGGGTCACGCTCGCGCAGCGACTGGTAGGGTGACTCGCTCATCGGCGCACCGCTTCACGCCAGGGGCTTTCAGTACCTGACCAGACTGGAACCGATCCGCGCATGCGGCGTCCTTCATGTCGATGATTGGAGGGCGAAGTGCCGCTTCATCTTAGCCGGCGCAGGGCCTGGCGCGCGCCCAATCGGGCGACCGAACGCGGTCACGCCTTGGCGGGATCAAACCCTGACGATCAAACGCCGACGATCAGACCCCGACGATCAGATGCCAGCGATTGACCATGTAATTAAGTTACTTGATAATTAAAAAATGAGTTACCAATCTGAGCCTTCGCCGCCACCCAACGCCAGCTTGAACGCCACGGTGGCGCATGTCACGGCGCGCGTGGTGGCGCGCAGCGCGGCGCAGCGCGGCGCGTACCTGGCGCGCATCGACCACTGGCTGAACCGCCCGCGCGGCAGCGAGCGCCTGGGCTGTGCCAACGTGGCGCATGCTTTTGCGGCGCTGCCGGCCAACGACAAGCTGAAGGTGGTGGCGCAGCGCGCGCCGCACATCGGCATCGTCACCGCGTACAACGACATGCTGTCGGCGCACGCGCCCTATGAAGCCACGCCCGCGCTGGTGCGCGAGGCGGCGCGCGCGCTGGGCGCCACGGTGCAAGTGGCCGGCGGCGTGCCGGCCATGTGCGATGGCGTCACGCAAGGCCAGCCGGGCATGGAGCTGAGCCTGTTCTCGCGCGACACGATCGCCATGGCCACGGCCGTGGCCCTGACGCACGATGTGTTCGATGCTGTGTTGTTGCTTGGCGTGTGCGACAAGATCGTGCCGGGCCTGTTGATCGGTGCGCTGCACTTCGGCCACCTGCCGTGCGTCTTCGTGCCGGCCGGGCCCATGGGCACGGGCTTGTCGAACCAAGACAAGTCCAAGGTACGTGAGCGCCACGCGCAGGGCTTGGTGGGGCGCGAAGAATTGCTGCAAGCCGAGAGCGCGGCCTATCACGGCCAGGGCACCTGCACCTTCTACGGCACGGCCAACAGCAACCAGTTGCTGCTCGAGGCCATGGGCCTGCACGTGCCCGGCGCGGCCTTCGCGCCGGCGCTGTCGGGCTTGCGCGAGGCGCTATCGCGCCAGGCGGTGGGCAGCGTGCTGGCCATCACGCAGGCCCAACGCTTCACACCGATCGGCCGCTTGGTGGATGAGCGCGTGATCATCAACGCCATGGTCGCCTTGCTGGCCACCGGGGGCTCCACCAACCATCTCATCCATTGGGTGGCGGTGGCGCGCGCGGCGGGCATTGTTATTGATTGGAGTGACTTTTCAGAGCTTTCCGCGGCCGTGCCCTTGTTGGCCCGCGTCTACCCCAACGGCAGCGCCGACGTGAACCAGTTTCAAGCTGCCGGCGGCCCGGCGTTCGTGCTGCGCGAGTTGCTCGATGCCGGCTACCTGCATGCCGATGTGGCCACCGTTGCGCCCGAAGGCTTGCGCGCCTACACCACCGTTCCCACGCAGCAAAGCGGCAAGCTGGTGTGGAACACCTTGCCGCCCGACAGCCCGGATACCACCATCGTGCGCAGCGCTGCCGCACCGTTTTCCGCCAGCGGCGGGCTCAAGCTGCTCAGTGGCAACCTGGGCCGCGCGGTGATCAAGGTGTCAGCGGTGCCGCAGGCGCATCACATCATCGAAGCCCCCGCCCGGGTGTTCAACGGCCAGGCCGATCTGCTCAAGGCCTTTGCCGCCGGCGAGTTGCAACGCGACCTGGTGGCCGTGGTGCGCTTCCAGGGCCCACAGGCCAATGGCATGCCCGAGCTGCACAAGCTCACGCCGCCCTTGGCGGTGTTGCAGAACAAGGGCTTCAAGGTGGCGCTGGTGACCGATGGGCGCATGAGCGGCGCGTCGGGTAAGGTGCCGGCGGCCATTCATGTCAGCCCCGAGGCCCTGGCCGGTGGCGCCTTGGCCAAGCTGCGTGATGGCGACTTGATTCGCCTGGACGCCGTGGCCGGCACGCTGCAAGCTTTGGTGGCTGACGCCGAATGGGCCGCACGCGAAGTTGCCACGATGCCGCCCGAACAGGCGCAAGACAATGCCCACGGCCTGGGCCGTGAGCTC
>JAYUHT010000173.1:0-5945 GCA_043766725.1 Burkholderiales bacterium
CAGCGGGCGCGCGCGCTGCATGCGCTGGCCCGCGTGCGCTGGCGCAGCCACCGCCGCGCCGCAGAGGTGGAGCCGCTTCTGGCTGAAGCCGACGCGTTGGCGCGCGACCATCGTGACCCCGGATTGAAATATCCCCAAAGGGATCAAGAAAAGTGGCAGAGCCACATTTCCTTGAATTGGCCCCAAGGCCGGCCGGGGCCGGCCGCCCCCCAAGGGGATCAAGAAAAGTGGCAGAGCCACATTTCCTTGAATTGGCCCCAAGGCCGGCCGTGGCCGGCCGCCCCCGAAGGGGATCAAGAAAAGTGGCAGAGCCACATTTCCTTGAGCGCCAGCCTGCTCGCGCTGCGCGCCTTCGTCACCAACGTGCAGTACCGCGACTATCCGCGCGCCGAGAGTCTGCACGCCCAAGCGCTGGCGTTGTGGCAACAAACCGGCAACGAGCACGCCATCAACAGCGGCCGCTACAACCTGGCGGTGTGTGCGCAAAACGCCGGCCGCCATGAAGAGTGTTTGCAGCGTTTGGCGCCGGTGGTGGCCAGCGCTCGCGTGCAGCAAGACTGGCGCCGCCTGAGCCAGGCCTTGAACGTGAGCGGCAACGCCCGCAGCGGCTTGCGCGATTGGCCGGGCGCAGTGGGTGACTACCAGGCCTGCATCCGCGCCGCCTGGGGCAGCATGGGTTCGTACGATCTGGCCTACGGCCTGTGGAACCTGCCGCGTGCGCTGGCCCACCTGCGCGCGCCCGAACTGGCCGCACGGCTGATGGCCTTTGCCGCAGCCTTCTGGCAGCAAGGCTTTGGCGAGATCAGCGCCAAAGACCAACGCGACGTGCGGCGCCTGCGCCGCCTGGTGCTGTGCCAGCTGCCCGCGGCGCGCCTGGCCACGCTGTGGCGCGAAGGCGAAGCCCTGTCGTTGCACGACGCGGTGGCGCTGGCGCTGGCTGCGACAGCGGGCGCCTGAGGCCGTCAGTCTCCAGGAAACCTGATCTTGGGCACAGCGCGCAAGGCAGGTGACGGCTACGGGTGTCTCCCTAGACGCCGCTAACGGTCGCCGCCACGGACCGCTAGCGTTCGCCTAACGGCTGGCGCCGATCCTTCCTGCCATGGGCTCCTTCGTGGGTCTTGTTGGCAACCGGAGGATCACCATGGCGCATGCTTTCAACCCTGCCCCAGACACAGCCACCCTGCCGCGGCCTGCAGGCCTGGCCCCCCGGCACGCGCCACTGAGCCGCCCGCCAAGCTTCGTTCACCTCGCCGCCGTGTTGGCCAGTGCCGCGGCGCTGGCCGTCATGCTGCCCGGTTGCGGCGGCAGCAGCATGCCGGCCGAGTCGCCGGTGGCAGACAACCCTCCGCCGCCACCGCCGCCGCCGCCTTCAGTGGCGATCAGCGGCGTGGTCGCCGACGGCCCGCTGCAAGGCGCCACCGCCTGCTACGACCTGAACGACAACGGCGCCTGTGATGCTGGCGAGCCGACATCGGCGGCCACGCCGGCCGACGGCAGCTTCACGATCCAGGTGCTGACGCCCGATGCGGGCCAGCATGCCGTCATCGTCAACGTGCCGGCCACGGCGGTGGACCAGACCACCAATGCCGCCATCGGCACCGCGCTCACCTTCAAGGCCCCAGCCACGGGCAACGGCGGCGTGCAAAGCGTTTTCGTCAGCCCCTTGACAACCATGGTGCTGGGCCAGATGCAAGCCACCGGCAGCAGCGTTGCCGAGGCCGCAGCGTACATCCAGGCCCAGGCCGGCCTGAGCGTCTCGCCTTTGGGCGACTTCACCGGCAGCTCCGCCGGACAGCGCCAGGCCGCTCTGGTGGCGCGCCTGGCGGTGCAGACGCAAGTGGCGCTGGCCAGTGCGATGGCGCCGCGCCTGGGCCAGGCCGATGCCAGCGGCGGCACGGTGGTGCAGGCTGACATTCAGGCCGCCGTGGCCAGCGCGCTGCGCTCAGCGCTGCCAGCCCTCGCCGCCGCGGCGAACGCGCCCGCCATCACTGGTGCCACCAATGTGCAGGCCGCGCTGGTGGCCGCTGCACAAGACCTGCTGACCACCCAACCCGCGCTGGACACCGCCGCCGCGCTGGCCACGGTGGCCACGGCCAAGCTGCCTTCAGCGTTGCCAGCCGCCAGCGCCACCGCGACCGCGGCGCTGCGCGGCTTCAGCTACACCGATGCCGGCAACTGGACGTATCGGGTGATGACGTCTGACGCCTCAGACAACACGCCCGACAGCGCTGGCCTGGTGCGCTTTCAAGACATCCACAAGGCCGCCACCGCGGGCGTGATCAGCACTTGGGGCTTTGGCACGTTGGAAGCGCGCAAGGGCGACCTGCACTGGAACGGCAGCGCCTGGGTGGGCTGCCCGCTGGGCCTGCGCAGCACGCAAACGCAGCGCGACGCCGCCGGGCGCAGCACATACGACTACTGCAACGGCCATGAAAAGGGCAGCAGCACGCGCAGCGTGATTGACATTGCCGGGCTAACACTGGCCAGCGTGATCACGACCAAGATCCGCAACTTCCCGGGTGACGACAACGGCGTGGACTACGCCAACTGGGGCCCAGCGAACCTGGGCGCGCTGGGCAGTGTCACCTTCCCGGCCGGCGCGCAGCTCTTCTATCAAACCACCGTGCCCACCTTCAACGCCTGGGCCTATGACGTGACCAGCCCGGTCACCACCTTCGGCCCGGCCGCGGCGGCGGGTGGCGACACCACCGTGAACGACACGCTGGCCTGCGGGCGGGCGTTCACCGGCGCCATCAGCGCCAGCAACGTGGCCACGCTGGAAGAACTGGTGGCCAACAACCCGGGCAACCTGTGCCGGGTGAACGTGCAAACCGATGCGGGCGGCGCGAGCCTGAACCCGAACATCTGGTGGTCGGCCAGCAGCGTGTCGCTCGGCACGGTGGCCGGCGGCGCGGCGCGGCCCGCCGGCACGGGCACGTTCTTCACCACCAGCGCCAACCTGCGCGTGGCTTTCACGGGCGGCAATGCGGTGAAGTACTTCAGCTGCCACGTGCGCACCAACGGCAGCAGCGCGCGCAATTGCAGTGAAGTGGGCACCGGCACCTTCGCCATCACCGCCACCCAAGCCGACGGCCGGGTGATGACCTTCAACAACCTGCCCACCATCGCGCAGCGGCTGAACTTCGAGCGCGTGTTCGTGCAACGCGGCGGCACGGTGTACTTCGGCTACCGCAATGCCAGCAACATCACACGCAGCACGATCCGGCTCAACCTGCCAGCGGCCAATGCCCTGTTCAGCACGCTGGGCATGGCGCCGATCACGCCGTGAACGACGTGGCCATATGGCACAGGCGCGGCGGTTGGGCAAGCATGGTCTGGGCGGCAGGGGCGGCAGCAATGTGGGCACCAAGCACCATGGCTGAACCCGCCGCGCCGCTGGGTTGGGCTGCGCACCGTGACGCGGCGGGCTTCACCCTGCAAAAGCCGCAGGCCTGGCAGGTGCAGGCCAGTGGCGCGGGCGAGATTGCGGTGAGCACACCACGCGGCACCGCAGCGGCCCTGGTGCGCGCGCGCAGCGTGCCGGCCCGGGTTGACTTGACTCAATGGTTGCAGCAGCACTACGCCGCCACCGAACCCGGCTTGCACAACGTGCACATGCTCAAGGTGCAAAGCCAGGGGCCGCAAGTGGCGCGTGCCGCGTTTGATTACGGCAGCAACCTGTTCCAGGGCCGCGCCAGTGTGATCGCCGTGCGCCACGGCGACGTGGCCACCGTGTTCGTGGCCGCCGCGGCGCGCGCTGAGTTTGCGGCACGCCTGCCGGAGCTGACGCGCATTCTGGACAGTTTGCGTTTTGATGCCGGCGGCAGCGGCGGCGCGCAGACACCGCGTGCACCGGCCTTGCAATACGCGAAGTGGACCGATCCGCACGAGCAGGCTTTCTCCACCGAGCTGCCCGCCGGCTGGCGCACCGAGGGCGGCCTGCGCCGCAGCACCTGGAACGTGCGCCTGGCCTTCATCAGCACCAGCCCGCACACCAGCCCGGACGGTGCCATGCACCTGTTCAGCGGCGACCTCACCGTGCCGCGCATGTTCATCGAGCCCAACCCGACCATCACCTCGCTGGGCTACCGCGAAGGCCAGGCCATGGGCCAGGGCGGGCCGGACGCGCAAATGATCCTGCGCTTTCAGCGTGCCGAAAGCTTCGGTGCCCAACTCGTGCAACGGCGCTTCGGCGCACAGGTGACGGCCACCCGGGCGCGGCCCGACTTGATCGAGATCGCGCAACGCAACCCGCTGCTGCAACGCGGTGCGGCCATGGCCAGCGCGGCCGACACTGAATTCAAGCTGCGCGACGGGCGCATCGGCGTGCTCACGCTCAGCACCTTCGGCGGCAACGGCGGCAACGTGGGCAGCACCTGGTGGGCTGATGGCATTCACGGTTTCATCGCACCGCCCGCTCAAGCGGCGAGCGTGGCCGCCGCCATGGCGCGCATGCTCACCAGTGGGCGCGAGAACCCGCAGTGGGCCGCCGGCGAGGCCGAGCACCAGCGGCGCATGAGCTGGCAGTATCAGGACTACTTGCGCTGGTCGCAGCAACTGCAACAGCAAGCCATCGCGCAGCGCTGGCAGGCCGATGAGGCGCGCCAGCGCGATGTGCGCAGCGTGCTGGGCGGCACGGTGCAACTGAAGGACCCGGCCAGCGGCGAAACCTTCGAGGCCAGCGCCAGTGAGCGCTACTACTTCCGCGTCAAAGGTGCCGCGCAGCCCATGGCCATCGGCAGCGCCACCGACTTCAAGCCCGTCAGCCAGCTCGACCTCACGCGCTTGCTGCGCATCGGAACCGAAGTGGGCAACTGATGCACCAACACGACATTCACGCTGTCAACGTGCGAGCAGGGAGCTTTTGTCAACCCCGGCCAACCGGCCCATTCACTGAAAGGAACGTCATGACCACACGATCAAACACCTTCACCGCGCTGCGCCGCATCAGCCTGGCCGCCTTGCTGGCCGCCGCGGCCAGCGCCGTCTTGGCGCAAGCGCAGGTGCAAAGCTGGAACTACAAGTCGTACATGAAGGACCCGGTAAGCGGCCAGTACAGCAAGGAGCGTTTTCGCACCTCGACCGTCAAGGTTGAGGAGAAAGACGGCAAGGCAACGTTTCGCATGATCACCTCCGGCCGCGGCGACCTGTGCATCAGCGCCAGTGACCTGCCCGCCGAGGTGCAGCGCACGCCGGAAACCACCACCGTCACGGTGACGCCGCCGCTGGCGGGCTGCGAACCCTTCCGCTACGTCATCAATAACGACGGCAGCGGCGGCGTGCGCCTGTTCCGCAAAGACGATCGCTGGGTGCCCGATGGCTTCGACCACGACCTCACGCCCGCCAAGTGACACCCGTGAAGTGACACCCGTGGCACGCGCAAGCCCGGCCAGATGGCAGCCACGACGGCCCAACGGATCCCCCGGCTCAGGGGGGCATGGCTGCCCGACTTGCTAGCGCTTGCCTAACGGTTGGCGCCCAATATGCATCCGCAACGCACCCTCAACACACTGGCCGCCATGGCCTGAAAGGCATCACCCATGAAACTCATTCCCACCGCCATCGCGCTGGCCGCGTTATTGGCCGGCGCCGCCCAGGCCGCCACCATCGTCTATCAAAACGACTTCAACTCGCCCGTGGGCTGGACGGACCAAAGCGGCAACGGCACGCAGATCAGCTTTGCGCAAGTGAACTCGCTGTTCGGCTCGGCGTTCCAGCAAACCTTCACCGTTGAAACCATCAAGCTTGCCGGCAACGCCAACTACAGCGACCCTTCCGGCACCGGCGGCGCCTACACCCTGGGCATGCTCTCGGCGGCGCAGAACGACTTGCTCTCGCTCACCTTCAACGTCGGCAGCCTGAGCTTCGTGAACGTGATGATGGACTTTGCCGGCATGGGCCCCGTGGCCTGCCCCAGTTGTGGCGGCCCGTTCGGCTTTGCCGGC
>JAYUHT010000174.1:0-15738 GCA_043766725.1 Burkholderiales bacterium
GCCTCGCCTTCGGCGGCCACTGTGGTCAGCGCCTGCGCCGTGCGCAGCAGGGTGTTGCCGCAGGCCACGCCGACACGGCGGGCGCCGAAATCAAAAGCCAGGAAGGTTTGCGGCAGCGCAGGCGCGGGCATGGCCGACGTCAGGCCTGCCGTCATGCTTGCAGCACGCGCGGCCCGTTCATGCGTGCCCCGCCTCCTGGGACAGCATCAGCGGGTCGAACCCCAGCAGCGACACCGCACGGCCATAGCGCCGCTCGACCGGGGTGTCGAAGATGATCTGCGGGTCGGCGTCGACCGTGAGCCAACCGTTGCGCTTGAGCTCGTCTTCGAGCTGGCCCGCGCCCCAGCCGCTGTAGCCCAGGGTGATGAGCACCCGGCTTGGACCGGTGCCACCGGACAGCGCTTCGAGCACGTCTTTGCTGGTGGTCATTTGCAGGCCACCGGGCACACACAGCGTCGAGCTGTAGGGCTCGTTGGCTTCGCCCATGCGTTCATGCAGCACGAAGCCACGTTCGGTTTGCACCGGGCCGCCGTAGTACACCGGCTGCTCGGCCAGCTCTTCGCGGTCGAGACTCAACTCGACCTTGTCGAACAAGTTCTTCAGTTTGATGTCGATCGGCTTGTTGATCACCAAGCCCAGCGCGCCCTTTTCGGTGTGCTCGCACAGGTAGACCACGGCGCCGGCGAAGAATTGGTCGGCCATGCCTGGCATGGCGATGAGGAATTGGTTCGACAGGTTGATGCGGGGCGTGCCCATGGCTCATTCTAGAAGGCAAACTTCGCATCATGACGAAGGTGATGGATCGCGCCCTGGTGTGGCTGCGCCGAGATCTGCGCTGCGACGACCATGCCGCGCTGTACCACGCGCTGCGCGCCGCGCGCCAGGTGTGGTGCGCCTTTGTGCTCGACACCGACATCCTGCACCCGCTGCCGCGCGCCGACCGCCGGGTGGAGTTCATCTGCGACAGCCTGGCTGGGCTTGATGCGCAACTGGCGGCGCTGGGCCTGTCACACGGCGTGTCAGGCGTGCGCCTGATCGTGCGCCATGGCCGCGCCAGCGACGAACTGCCGGCGCTGGCCGCGCAGTTGCACGTACAAGCCGTGTTCGCCAACCACGACGACGAGCCGGCCGCGCTGGCGCGCGACGCGGCCGTGCGCGGCCGCTTGGCCGCCGCCGCGGTGGCGCTGCACACGAGCAAGGACCATGTGGTCTTCGAGCGCGCCGAGCTGCTGACGCAAAGCGGCAACCCGTACAGCGTGTTCACGCCGTACAAACGCGCCTGGCTGGCCAAGCTGAATGACTTCTACGTCAAACCCTATGCCGTGGCCCGGCACGCTGGCGCGTTGGCGCCGCTGCCCGCCAACGTGGCCAGCGGCGTGCCCGGCTTGGGTGAGATCGGGTTCGAGGCCACCAACCTGCACCAACTCAAGCTGCCCAGCGGCAGCGCCGGCGCGCACGAAATGTTCGACGAGTTCGTGCGCGAGCGGCTCGGCCAGTACGACGAGGCGCGCGACTTCCCGGCCTTGCGCGGCCCCAGTTACCTCGGCGTGCACCTGCGTTTCGGCACGCTGTCGATCCGCCAGGCGGCGCGTGCAGCCTGGCAGGCCACGCAGCAGCCCCACGCCGCAGGCGGCGCCGCGGTGTGGCTGGCCGAGCTGGCCTGGCGCGACTTCTATCACCAGCTCCTGCATCACCACCCGCGCGTCGCCACCCAGGCCTTCAAGCCTGAGTACGAGGCCATCAAGTGGGAGCGCGGCGCCGCGGCCGACGCCCTGTTTGCGGCCTGGTGCGAAGGCCGCACCGGCTACCCGCTGGTCGACGCGGCGATGCACCAGATCAACCACAGCGGCTACATGCACAACCGCCTGCGCATGGTGACGGCCAGCTTTCTGAGCAAGGATCTGGGCCTGGACTACAAGCGAGGTGAAGCCTATTTCGCGCAGCACCTGAACGACTTCGACCTGGCCGCCAACAACGGCGGCTGGCAATGGGCGGCCTCGACCGGCTGCGACGCCCAACCCTGGTTTCGCATCTTCAACCCGGTGACGCAGAGCCGCCGCTTCGATGCCCAGGGCCGTTTCATCCGCCGCTACCTGCCGCAGTTGGCCCGCCTGCCCGATGAGTTGATCCACGCCCCCTGGCTGGGCCGGCCGCTCGACCTGGCGGCGTGTGGCGTGGAGCTGGGCGTTAACTACCCGTGGCCCGTGGTCGACCACGACGCCGCGCGGCGCAGCACCCTGGAACGCTACGGCCGCGTCAAGACCACGCGTTGATCAAGCCGCGGCGGCTTCGCGCGCATGGCGGGCGATGATGCCCAGCAGTTCCTCTTCCGCGTACGGCTTGCCCAGGTAGTGGTTCACGCCCAGTTCGGCCGCATGGTCGCGGTGCTTTTGCGCGATGCGCGAGGTGATCATGATGACCGGCAGGTGCGCGTACTGCGCGTCTGAGCGCAGGTTGCGCACCAGGTCGAAGCCGTCCATGCGCGGCATTTCGATGTCCGACAGCACCACGTCGGGCATCTCCTGGGCGAGTTGCTCCAGCGCGTCCAGCCCATCTTTGGCCAGCGTGACGCGGTAGCCCTCGCGCGCCAGCAGGCGTTGCGTCACACGGCGCACGGTGAGCGAATCGTCCACCACCAACACCAGCGCGGCGCGGCGCAGCGGCTGCGGTGCGGCGGCCTGCGGCACCGGCGCGGTCAAGCGCGCATGCGCGGCCTGGCCGTACAGCGTGGCCAGGGCCACCGGGTTGTAGATCAGCGCCACACTGCCCGAGGCCAGCAGCGTCATGCCCACCAGGCCGGGCAAGCGTGCGAGTTGCGGACCCAAGTGCTTGACCACCACTTCCTGGTTGCCCAACACCTCATCAACATGCAGGGCAATGCGCTGCGAGGCGCTGCGGATCACCAACACCGGCTGCGTCTTGGCACTGGATTCGCCGCGCGTGCGGTCCAGCAGCAAAGCGCCGAGCCAGAAGAACGGCAGCGGCTGGCCGGCGTGGCTAAAACTGTTGTTTGCATAGGCCTGGTTGACCTGGTCGGCTGGCGTGCGCAGCACCACCTCCACCAGCGTGGATGGCACGGCCACGGTGAGTGCGCCGCAGCGCAGCATCACCACCTGCGTCACCGCCGTGGTCAGCGGCAGCACCAGGCGAAAACTAGAACCCAGGCCGGGCGCGCTGGCGGTTTCGATGCGCCCGCCCACGGCGCTCACTTCAGCCCGCACCACGTCCATGCCCACGCCGCGGCCGGACAGTTCGCTCAGGTTGCTGGCGGTGCTGAAGCCGGGGGTGAAGATGAGGTTGACCAGGCCGGCCGCTTCAAGCTCTTGCTCCGCTGCGATCAGGCCCAATTCAAGGCCGCGTTGGCGGATGCGTGGCAAATCCAGCCCGGCGCCGTCGTCGCGGAATTCGACGTCGACCTCGTTGCCTTCATGGCGCACGGTGACGGTGATGGTGCCCACCGCTGGCTTGCCCGCCGACTGGCGTGCGGCCTGACCTTCGATGCCATGCGCCACGGCGTTGCGCAGCAGGTGCTCGAACGGCGCGGTCATGCGGTCGAGAATGCCGCGGTCGACTTCGATCGCGCCGCCCACGATGTCCAGCCGAACTTGCTTGCCGCTGTCTTTGGCGGCCTGGCGCACCACGCGATAGAAGCGGTCGGCCAGGCCTTCGAATTCGACCATGCGCGTGCGCAGCAAATCGTCCTGCAGTTCGCGCGTCAGCCGGGCCTGCGCGGCCAGTTCGTCTTCGGTGGCCTGCAGGCTGCGATCCAGCCCGCGCTGCACGGTGGCCACATCGTTCACGGCCTCGGCCATCATGCGGGTCAATTCCTGCAGGCGCGTGAAGCGGTCCATCTCCAGCGGATCGAAGCTCTGCGCGGCGGCCTTGGCGGCCTCCAGGCGCGAGGCGATCTGCGTTTCGGCCTGCAGTTCCACGTCGCGCAACTGCTTGCGCAGGCGCACCAGGTTTTCACCCAGGTCGCCCAGCGCGGCATGTATGGCCCGGGCATGGCCATCGAGCCGCGAGCGGGTGATGCTCACCTCGCCCGCCTGGTTGACCAAGCGGTCAAGCAGGCTGGCACGCACGCGCACCGCCGCCACGGCGCCGGCCGCCCGCTCGGGCAAGGCCACGCGTGGCGCCGCCTGTGCTCCGGCAAAGCGTGCCCAGTCGATGCCCGCCGTAGGTGCCGCATGCGCTGCGGGCTGGGGCGGCGCGGCTTGGGGCGGCGCCACTGCCGGCACGGGTGCGCCGTGCACCACGCCCGCAATAGGCATCAGCTCGATCGGCGCCAGATGCACCGGCAGCGCGAGCGGCGGTGCAGCCGCTGGCAACGCGGGTGACGCGGGTGACGCCGGTGACGCCGGTGACGCCGCTGACGCGGGTGAAGCCAGGGCAGCCGGCGTCGCCGGGCCGCTGCGCAAGCCTTCAAAGGCGCTGGCCAAAGCATCGACGCGAGCGGTCAGGCGTTCGACATCGGGGCCCTGGGTTTCGCCGCGGGCCAGCGCATGTTCAACCGCCGTCTCAAGCCGATGCGCGATTTCGCCCAGGCGCATGGCGCCGGCCGAGCGCGCGCTGCCCTTGAACGTGTGCAAGGTGCGCATCGCCGCCTTGGCCCCGCGCTCGGTGCCTGGCTCTCGCGCCCAGTCACGCACCTGGTTGTGCAACTGGGCGATCAGCTCCTCGCCCTCTTCCATGAAGATGGGGTACAGCTCTTCATCAACCGCGTCCTGCGCGTCAATGTCGTCTTCGTCGTCAAAGGCGTCCGCTGCGGCGGCCAGCGGCGCTTGGGCGGGCTGTGGCAACTCGCCGGCAAATGCCAGGCCACTCAAACCCGCTACGCCGGCCAAGGCCGCGGCCACAGGCACAGCCAGGGTCGCTTGCGGCTTCGGGTGAGGCGTGGCCGCCAGCACGGGCGCGGCCTCAGGCTCGACCGCGATGGGTTCTGGTTCCGGCTCTCGCTCTTGATCTTGATCTTGATCTTGATGATCTTGATCTTGCTCGTTCCGTTGCTCGGGTTCTGGCTTTAGCTCAGGCTCAGGCTCCGGCACCGGCTCTTGCTCTGGCTGAGCTTCCAGGTTCAGGTCCAGGTCCAAGTTCAGGTCAAGGTCCACGTTCAGCGCCGGCGGCAAGGTCAACGCCGGCTCGGGCGGCCATTGGGCAGGCTGCGCCGGCGTGGGCGCGGCGGCATCGGCCGGCTCTTCCGCCTCACCGCGCAGCGCTTGTTCGCCCAGTTCGGTGGCGCGCCGCGAACATTCCTGTTCGTGTGCCGCCAGCAGCGCCATCAGCGGCGCTGGTGCGTCTTTTAGGAAACCCGCAGCGAACTGGTGCAACAGGCGCCGCATTTCGTCTGCGGCGTCGACGAACAGGGCGGCGTCTTGCGCGCTGGCCAGCCCGGCACGCTGCGAGGCCAGCAGCGAATGCTCGAGGGCGCGGGCCAGACCCGACAGCTCACCGTAGCCCACCGTGGCCGAGGCGCCGGCCAGCGAATGCGCCAGAGCACCGGGCGTGTCAGCCACCGGCGCGTGGTGCTGCATGTTGAACTCGGCCAACTCGGTGCACAGCCGGCGCGAGAGTTCATCGGCCTCATTGAGGTAAATGTTGAACAGGGGAATGCTGATGCGCAGCGGGCCGATAACCTTGATGTTTTCGGCCGGCGTTGGCAACTCGATTTCGCTCGCCGGCGCCGCATGCACCGGGCCCGGCACCGACGGATGCACCAGTTCTGGCACCAGTTCAGCCAGCGGTTTGGCCTCGGCGAGCGATGGCGCAACGGCCATAACCGGCGCAGCCGGTTCAGGTTCGGCCAGCAGCGCCGCCTCAGGTAGCGGGGCGGGCGCGTGCACCAGCGGCAGCGGCAGCGGCAATTCGGTGGCCACAACGGCCTGGGTGAACAGCCCAGCCAGGTCGAACTCGGACTCTTGTGCTTCGGCCACCGGCAGCATGTCTGCTGCTGGCAGCAGATCCGCCTGCGGCTCATCGGCCACGGCGGGCTGCGGTGCTACAACAACGCTCGCGCTCTCGGCGGGGGACGTTGCCGGCGTGGTGTCGGCCACCTCGGCGGGCACCTCGACCTCAGCCACCAGCGGCGGCACTGCCGCATCCACCATCGGCGCCGGTACTGCCGCATCGTTTGTTGCCGGCGGCGCTGCTGTCTCCACGGCCGCGGCCGGCCCGAAAGGCAGCAAACGGCCTTCCTGGCGCAAGGTATCAGCCACCTGCACCAGTTGCGCACTGACATGGCCTTCATCGCGGTGGCCGGCCAAGGCCTGAACCCAACCGTCGAAGTGGTCGAGCGCCTGCTGCGTGAACTGGCGCAACTCGGCGCTGAGCGCCTGGTTGCCGGCCTGGTTGCCGGCCATTTGCGCGTTGTACAACTGCTCGCAGGCCCAGGCAGCCTCGCCGAAGTCGTTCAACCCGACCATGCGCGAGCTGCCCTTGAGGGTGTGGAAGGCACGGCGCAGCGAAGTCAGCTCAGTCAGGTCGTCGGGCGCATCGAGCAGCCGGCGCAACGACTCATTCGCGTTGTGCACCACCTCTTGGGCTTCTTCGATGAAGACCTCGCGCATCTCGTCGTCAACGGCCTCGGCCGCCGGCAGTGGCGCGGGGGCTGCCGCAACGTCACCCAGCGCTTGCAGCGGCGCCAGGCTGGAGGCATAGGTGGATTCAGCGAAGTCGTTGATGACCTGCGCCAATTCGGCGCGAACGGTGCGGCGCTCATCTTCGTCATGGGCATGGTCCAGCGCGGCGCGCACGGTGTCCATGGTCTGTGCCAGCTCGGGTTGATCAGACAGCAGCGCATGTTGCGACAGCCGCTCCAGGTCGCGTGTCACGACTTCGATCGGCACGTCGTCGCGCACCGCCTCGGCGGCCAGTTGCTGGGCGCGGCCCATCAAGCGCGGGTCGAGTACGGCGCCCGACTGCGTGGGTGCTTCCAGCGGCGCATAAGCCGATGCCCGCTCGCCCTGGCTCATCACGGTGCGCAGGCTGCCGCGTTCGGCATCAAAGCGGAACAGCGACTTGGCCAGGTGCGGCTGCACGCTGAGCATGTCGATCATGAAGCTCAGCGCCCCCAGGTTGTCGGCCAGGCGGTCGAAGGCGCCGGCCTCGCTGGGGTGTTGCGGGTCGTAGGTGGTGGTGGCCAGGGCGTCGACATCGGCCCCCATGCGTGCCACAGCTTGCGAGGCGTGATCCATGTTGAGCACCGACAGCACGCCGCGCATGGCACGCAACTGGCTGGGCACGGGGATCAGCAGGTCGCGATCGGCCGGCTTGCGGAAGTACTGGTCGATCTGCTTTTCGACTTCAGACAGAGACGACCGCAATTCCTGCACCACGCTGCCCATGGTCTGGTGGTCGCTGACACGGCGGTACAGCTCCTCGATCCAGGGCTCCAGCGGCTGCGTGGCGCGGCCGGCACGCGCGGCGTCGATGCGCTGGGCCAGCCGCAGTGCGCGCGCGGGCAGATCGGGGTGGTCGAACTCGGCGTCTTCCAGTGCAGCGTCGAGGTACAGCATGCTGGTGGCCACTTCCATGGCCAGCGCCGGAGCCGGTGCGGCGGCGTGGTGCACGACGTGCTGCGCGCTGGTTTGCAGCGCGGTGGCCAGGGGCTCGCCGCCCGGCACCAAGCGGCGCAATGAATCGCCCACCAGACTGAATTGTTCGATCAGGCCGCCCAAACGGCGCAGCTCACCCCCGGCAACGGCCGACCAGACGTCTTTGGCCGCGGCCACGCGCTTGCGGCCCTGGGCCAACCAGGCCGGGTCGTAGAGACCCAGGCGCGGCGTTTCGTAGTCGACCACCGCCGTGTTATCCAACTCATAACAAGCCCGTACAGCGGCCCAACGCGGCGCGTTGGCAGCGGTTTGCGGCAGTTGCGCATGGGCGCAGAAGAACAGCAAGTCTTTGGCCAGGCGCTCCGAGACATCGTCCTGGCCTTTTTGCGCCAGGCGCAACTGCATCAGCAGCCGCGAGGCGATGCGCTTGGCGTACAGGTCGGCTTGCAGGATGCCCAGGCCCTGCGCCTGGAAGAAGCCAGCCGCCAGCTTCCACGAATTGGCCATGTGGCCGCGTGCGGTGCCGCCCAGGCCGGCGCACAGGTCGCTCATGGCGGCCATCACGCTGCGGCTGGGCTCGCGCAGCATGGACAGCATCAGCGTTTCCATCTCGCTGCGCGCGCGGTCGTCGGCGTCGCGTGCCACCGCCGTGAGGTCGGCCGGCAGTTCGCGCCAGTGCCATTCCCATTGCCACAGGTCGGCCGGGTGAATGCGTTCGGCGCCGGCCAGTTCCTGCACGGCGCGGTATTGCGGGAACAGCACCAAGGCCGACAAGGCCTTGCGTGCCAGCAGGTGGCTCAGGTATTCGAGCAGCGCAAACGACGCCTGCTCCACCGTGGCCACGGCCTGTGCATGCAGCAGTTTGGGCCGCTGCTGCAAGCGCGCCACGGCGGCTTCACTGGCGCGCAACAACTGCGCCGCGGCAGGCAGGCGCACCAGTTCAAGTGCGCCCACGCCCTGGTGCATTTGCGCCCGTGCGGCGCGCAGCACGGCCGGGTCGACCGCGTCGGTGTCGGACGCGCCGATCGCTTCGGCTTCCTTGACATGCCGGCGCATGGCCTTGTGTGCCACGTCCAGCGTGCGGCGCAGCTCGTCTGCCACCCAGGCCAGGGCGCTGAGGTCGGTGGTGGTGGCGGTGGGGTCTACGGCGGGCATGGGCGGGTGTTCGCGTCAGGATGCGGCTGGTGGCGGCTGGTGGCGGCGGGGCTGGTGGCGGGGCTGGTGGCAGCGGGGGCTGACGAAAGCGCTCAGCTGACCTTGAAGCGGGCGACCGACTGCTTCAATTCCTCGGCCGTGCGCGACAGTTCACGCACCATCTGCGCGGTGGAGCGCGTGCCTTCACCGGTCTGCTCGGTCACGGCGAAGATGTGCTGGATGTTGGCCGCCACCACGTTGGCCGATTCGGCTTCGCTGCGCGCCTGGTTCGAAATCTGCCCGATCAGCTCGGACAGCTGGCGCGTCACGCGGTCGATGTTGCCCAGCGCGCCGCCGGCGGCGTCACTCAACTTCGTGCCCTGCACCACGCCTTGGGTGGAGCGCTCCATGGCGGCCACGGCGTCCTGGGTGTCGGTTTGAATCGTGCGCACCAGGGCGGCGATTTGCCGTGTGGCATCGCCCGAGCGTTCGGCCAGGCGCTGCACTTCCTCGGCCACCACCGAGAAGCCGCGCCCGGCCTCGCCAGCGGAGGCGGCCTGGATGGCGGCGTTGAGCGCCAGCACGTTGGTCTGCTCGGTGATGTCGGAGATCAGTTCGGTGATCTCGCCGATTTCTTGCGAGCTTTCGCCCAGGCGCTTGATGCGCTTGGAGGTGTCTTGAATCTGCTCGCGGATGGTGTTCATGCCGTCGATGGTGTTCTGCACCGCACCCAGGCCCGACTGCGCGGCGGCCAGCGACTGCTGCGCCACCTGCGCGGTTTGCTGCGCCTGCGCCGACACGTCGTTGATGCGCCCGGCCATTTGCAGCACCGACTCGCCGGTGTCGCGAATCTCGCGCAACTGCTCGGTCGACGCGGCCAGCAACTCGGTGGACGTTTGCTCCACCTGCGCCGTGGTGTCGGCCACGCGCGAGGCCGTGTTTTGCACCACCGCGACCAGGCTGCGCAGCTCTTCCACGGTGTAGTTCACCGAGTCGGCGATGGCGCCGGTGATGTCTTCCGTCACCGTGGCCTGTTGCGTCAGGTCGCCCTCGGCGACCGCTTGCAGCTCGTTCATCAGGCGAAGAATGGCCGCCTGGTTGGCGTCGTTCACGCGCTTGGCTTCCTGTTCCTGGCGCTCGGCCTCGAGCCGCTGGTCTTCGGCCGAAACGGCGCGCGCGCTTTGGTCGCTCACGAACAAGCGCAGCAAGCCCAGGCCGCCGGCCGCCAAGGCAGCGCTGGACAGCAGCAGCAGGATCAAGTGCCACACGCCAAAGCCACCGGAACCAGCGAGCTGCGTCTGCACCGCGTCAAGGCCGCCGCGCAGGGCCTCGCTGTCGCCCAGGATGGTGGCCTGCGCATCGCGCGCCGCCACCAGGCCCTGCAAGTTGCCCAAAATGCCGGCGGCCTGCGTGCGGGTGTCTTGGTACTGGCGCAGCAGGGTGTTCAAGCGCTCCTTGATTTGCGGGTCGCGCGTGCCGGGCAGACGCATCTCGGCATTGCCCTGGCTCACGCCTTCGGCCAGCTCTTTGAAAGTATTCAGATCCTTGCCCAGCAGGAACACGGCCTCGGGGCTGACGCCGTCAATGGTGAGGAACTCGTTGGCGCTCTTGCCGATGCGCTGGGTGAGCATCACCAGGTGGCCCACCGCCGAAATTTCGGTGGGCGTGGCGTCTTGCTGCAACTTCAGCGCCGAGATCGTTTCGGCGGTTTCCAGCATGTCGGAAGACTGCCGGCTGATGGCGCGCAGGGCCTGGCCGATTTGCGTCAGGCTCTTTTGCTGCTGCAGCACGACGCCGGCGCTCTTTTCGGCGCGCTCAACCATCGGCAGCACCGGCGCCAGCAACTCCTGCGCCGCAGCCGACACCGCTGCGACCTCGCTGTTGCCGCTGCTCAGGCCGCTCACACTGCGCCCCAGCACCTCGGCCGCGTCTTTCAATTCGGCAAACGCCGCGATATTGCCCAGGCTGGCCTGGTTGACGGCCTTTGCCAACCGCTGCGACTGCATCAACGCCTGCCCGGCCGCGCTGGTTTGCGCCGAGCTTCGGTTGGCTGAATTCAAGGCCAGCAGCGCGGCCATCATCAGCCCGAGCACGCCGGCCACCACCAGGCCGAGCAATGCGCGTTGTTGGCTGGCTACCGGCAGGTGGCCAATGAATGGCAGCCCCGTCGCGGCCGCCGCCATGGCCGCGGGCTCAGCGCCCTGGATGCGGGTTTCGCTGAAGTCGCCGGCCAGCTCGGACGGTGCGGCCTCGGAAATGATCGACGACTCGTTCGCCGTGCTACCCAGGTTCATGGCCTGCATGGCGTTCATGTCCAGCGTGACGGCGCTTTGCGCCGCGATGCGTGAATCCAGGCTGCTGTCCAGCCGCGTGGCCACCACGGGCTGGCCGAATTCTGATTCGGCCGCAATGCCGCGCGAACGCCGGGACCCGGCCTTGCTCTTGAGTATGTCGATGAAGCTCATGTCTTCCTCATTGCAGATTGCTTGCGGTGTGCGCGTGGGTCAGGCCGCAATGGCCAGGAAGTGCGGGTGGCCAGCCAGGCCCGCCAGATCGAGTTCCTGCCATTCGCGCCCGGCGCCGTCACGCCAGGTGGCGGCGGCGAAAGCAGGGCGCCCGCCCGGCGGCTCCGCCATGCGCGTGAGCTGTTGCTCGTTGCGCAAACCGGCCATGCGGTCGACCAGCAGCGCGCAGTTCACACCCAGCGTGGGCGCCAGGGCCAGCACGCGGGCTTGTTCGTGGTGGCTGTCGCGCTCGGCCGGGACGCCACGCAACCCCAGGAAGACCGCCAGGTCAACCACGCCATACAACGCACCGCGCAGGTTGGCCACACCCGCAAACCAGGGCTGGGTGTGCGGCACGGCCAACGCCGCGCCCACCGGGAAGATCTCGCCCGACTGCTGCAGCGGCAGCAACAGACCAAGGCCGGCGCATTCAACCGCCAACCAGGCCAGCCCAGGTGCTTCGTCGCGGGCGGCCTGCATGCGCTGGGCCAAGCGGGTTTGTAGTTCGCGCAGGGCTTCGCGGTTGGCCATTGAGCAGTTTGCGGCTGAAAGTAGAAGTTAGCCCAAGGCTTTGATCTTGGCGATGAGCTCATCACCATTGACCGGCTTGACGACATAGTCACGCGCCCCTTGGCGCATGCCCCAGACGCGGTCAGTCTCCTGGTTCTTGCTCGTGCACATGATCACCGGCACCTGGGCAAAGCGCGGGTCGCGCGTGATCTTGCGGGTGAGCTGGAAACCGTTCAGGCCGGGCATGACCACGTCCATCAGGATCAGATCCGGCGTTTCCTCATCCAGCCGGCGCAACGCGTCTTCGCCGTTCTCTGCGGTGCGCACGCTGTAGCCGCGCTTGCCCAGCACGTCGGACAAGTGGTGCAGTTCGGTCTTCGAGTCATCGACCAGCAAGATCTTCTGGATGGACATGTTGGGTTCCTGGACAGGCTCGCGCATCAAGGCGCCGGCGCAGCGGCAGCCACTGGGCGGAATTGTTCAACCGCGCGCAGCAGTTGCTCTTTGGTGAAAGGCTTGGTCAGGTAGTCTTCTGCACCGACCATGCGGCCACGCGCTTTGTCGAACAGGCCGTCTTTGGACGACAGCATGATCACCGGCACGTGGGCAAACCGCGGGTTGCGTTTGATGATGGCGCAGGTTTGGTACCCATCGAGCCGCGGCATGAGGATGTCGCAAAACACGATTTGCGGCACGTGGTCGTTGACCTTGGCCAGCGCATCGAAACCGTCTTCGGCCAGCACCACTTCATGGCCGCCTTGGCGGAGAAAAATTTCGGCGCTGCGCCGGATGGTGTTGCTGTCGTCGATGACGAGAACCTTGACAACGGCCGCAGGGGCCCCGGGCGTGGTGCTTTCCAACAAGTGCTCTCCTCAACGAACCGGCTTGGGGCCGCTTGCGGCCGCAGGCTGCTCGCGCCAGCGGATCAGATCTGAACCATTTCAAAGTCCTCTTTGCGCGCGCCGCATTCAGGACAGGTCCAGTTCATCGGAACATCAGCCCAGGCTGTGCCTTTGGCGATGCCATGCTCCGGACTGCCCTCGCTTTCGTCATAGATCCAACCACAAATCAGGCACATCCAGGTCCGCGTTTGAGTCACGATCGGGCAGTCAAGATCACTACAATGGTCTTCGATTGTAGCCACGCGAACTTTGAGAAAAGCAACGGTTTGTGGGCACATACACAACACAGTTCAGAATCCGCTAGAGGGTCGCGGCGGGCCTCTCGTTCAGCCCGACCGGGCCCGCCCAGGCGGGCTGAAGAAAGCAAATTCCATGAGCACACCCACGGCGCCGACGCTGCCTACCCCTGACGCAGGCGACGCCCTGGCCGAGGCCACCGCACCCGCCTGCGTGATGAGCTTCAACGCCAGCGACCCCAGCGGCGCCGGCGGCATGGCTGGCGACGTAGCCACGTTGTCTGCCATGGGTGCGCATGCGCTGCCGGTGGTCACGGCCATCGTCATGCGCGACACGGCCGAGGTCTTCGAACAGCATGCGCTCGATGCTGAACTGGTGGCCGAGCAGGCGCGCGTCATCCTTGAAGACGTCACCGTGTCGGGCTGGAAGGTGGGCTTCCTGGGCACGGCCGAAAACGTGAGCGCCGTGGCCGAGGTGCTGGCCGACTACCCCGACCTGCCGCTGGTGGCCTATCTGCCGCCGCTGGCCTGGCTCGAAGAGTCGCAGGCGCAACCCTACCTCGATGCCTTTCGCGAATTGATCTTGCCCGCCACCGAAGTGCTGGTGGGCAACCACAAGACCCTGTGCGACTTTCTTCTGCCTGAATGGGACAGTGAACGCCCGGCGTCGGCCCGCGAACTCGCCGTGGCGGCGGCCGAGCACGGCACGCGCTATGTGTTGGTCACCGGCATCGTGCTCACCTCTAAAGACCACAGCCAGTTCCTCGACAACATCTTGGCGTCGCCGCAAGGCGCTATGGCCGGTGAAAAGTTCGAGCTGTTTGAAACCGGTTTCGTCGGTGCGGGCGAAACGCTGTCGGCCGCGCTGGCCGCTCTGCTGGCCACCGGCGCCGAGTTGCAGGCGGCCGTGGCCGAGGCCCTGGCCTTCCTCGACCAAAGCCTGGACGCCGGTTTCCGCCCGGGCATGGGCAACGTCGTGCCCGACCGTTTTTTCTGGGCCCTGCCCCCGCCTGAAGAGGGCGCTGAAGACGATGGCGCTTCCGTCGAGATGCCCGAGTCCGACACCAAGGGCAAAGGGACACCGCGCCGTGTCCATTGAACCGGGGCAGGAAAAGAACGCCGCCCTGTTTGAACGCGCCCAGGCAGTCATCCCCGGCGGGGTGAATTCCCCGGTACGCGCCTTCAAGGCCGTGGGCGGCACGCCGCGCTTCATCGCGCGGGCCCAGGGCGCCTACATGTGGGACGCGCAGGGCCAGCGCTACATCGACTACATCGGCTCCTGGGGCCCGATGATCCTGGGCCACGGCCACCCGGCGGTGCTTGAAGCGGTGCGCCAGGCGCTGGACAAGGGCCTGAGCTACGGCGCGCCCACTGAGGCCGAGATCGAGCTGGCCGAAGCCATCATCAAGCTGGTGCCCAGCGTGGAGCAGATTCGGCTGGTCAGTTCGGGCACCGAGGCCGGCATGAGTGCCATCCGCCTGGCGCGCGGCGCCACCGGCCGGGCCAAGCTGATCAAGTTCGAAGGCTGTTACCACGGCCATGCCGACGCGCTGCTGGTCAAGGCCGGCTCCGGGCTGGCCACCTTTGGCCACCCCACCAGCGCGGGCGTGCCGCCCGAAGTGGTGCAGCACACGCTGGTGCTCGAGTACAACAACCTGGCGCAGCTTGAAGAAGCCTTCGCCACGCAGGGTAGCGAGGTGGCCTGCGTGATCATCGAGCCGATTGCCGGCAACATGAACTTCGTGCGCGCCAGCCTGCCCTTCATGCGCCGGCTGCGCGAGTTGTGCACACAGCATGGCGCGTTGCTGGTGTTCGATGAAGTCATGACCGGCTTTCGCGTTGCCCTGGGCGGGGCGCAGAGCCTGTACGCGCAACAGTTGCCCGGCTTCAAGCCTGACATCAGCGTCTTTGGCAAGGTCATCGGTGGGGGCATGCCGCTGGCCGCGTTTGGCGGCACGCGCGCGGTGATGAGCCTGCTGGCGCCACTGGGCCCGGTGTACCAGGCCGGCACGCTCAGCGGCAACCCGGTGGCCACGGCCTGCGGCCTGGCCACGCTGCGCGAAGTGGGCCGGCCGGGCTTCTTTGCGGCGCTGTCAGCGCGCACCCGCGAGTTGGCGCACGGCCTGCAAGGCGTGGCACGAGAAGCCGGTTTGCCTTTCGTCAGCGAGTGCGAAGGTGGGATGTTCGGCTTCTTCTTTGCCGAGGCTTTGCCGCAGAACTATGGCCAGGTCATGGCCACTGACAAAGAGCGATTTAACCGCTTCTTCCACGCCATGCTCGAACAAGGCGTGTACTTTGCGCCGGCGTTGTACGAGGCAGGCTTTGTCAGCGCGGCGCACGGCGCGGCAGACGTCGACCAGACCTTGCAGGCCGCGCACCAGGCATTTCGCGCCTGAAGCTTGCAGACCTGCGCACCTGAGCGTTGCGCCAGCGCCATGAGTGCGGTGCCCGCGTGTGATGCATTGCACGGATGACAGCAGCCTGAACAGGCGCCGCTGCCGTCGCACCTACGATCGCCGCGGGCTGTGGCTCAAGCCGCATCCGAAGCAACCCATCCAAAGGAACAAGTCATGCGTTTCACCCCCCAACTGGCCGCCCTGGCCCTGGCCAGCACCACCGCCTGCGGCGCCTTCGCGCAGGCCACCGTCACCCCCGACGGGCAATGGCGCTCAGCCCTCAGCCTGGGGGCCAGCTTGTCTTCAGGCAATACCAAATCAGGCAACCTCACGTTTGCGGGTGATACGGTCAAAGCCACGGCGCAAGACAAATTGCGCATGTACGGCGTTGCACTGCGCAGCAGCGCCGACGGCAGCACCACGGCCAACCAGTTCCGCCTGGGCGGGCGTTACGACTACAACCTCAGCGCCGCTTACTTCGGCTACGGTGGCCTGGACTTCGAGAG
>JAYUHT010000175.1:0-2205 GCA_043766725.1 Burkholderiales bacterium
CAGCAAGACGGCGGCTGGTGGTTCGGCGCCACCACCACCTGGGCCGATGCCTTGCGCGCGCCGCTGCCGCCGCAGTTCAATGCCCTCAAGCAAGCCGCGCGCGAAGTGGGCGGCGTGCAGGTGCAGAACATGGGCACGCTGGGCGGCAACCTGTGCAACGCCTCGCCCGCGGCTGATGGCACGCCGGTGTGGCTGGCGCTGGACGCGCAAGTTGAACTGCACAGCCAGCGCGGCACGCGGCGCCTGAGCGTGGCGCAGTTCGTGACCGGGCCACGCCACGTGGCGCTGGCGCGCGACGAGCTGCTCAGCGGCATCTGGGTGCCGCAGGGCAGCCCGTGCGCCCGCTCGCACTTCAGCAAGCTGGGCGCGCGGCGCTACCTGGTGATTTCCATCGCCATGGTGGCGGTGGCGGTGGATGTGGACGGCGACGGCCGCATTGCAGCCATCGGCGTGGCCGTGGGCGCGTGTTCGGCGGTGGCGCAGCGCCTGGTTGAGCTGGAAGGCCGGCTGCTGGGCCGGCCCGTATCCGCGCTGGCCCAGGTGGAGGTTCAGCCGCGTGAGGTGAGCAGCCTGCACCCGCTTGACGATGTGCGCGCCAGTGCGGCGTACCGCCAAGACGCGGTGCGCACGCTGGTGCAGCGGTCGTTGGCGGAGTTGGTGGAGTTGGTGGAGTTGGCTGCATGAACGCGCCAGAACAGGTTGCCACGCAACTGATTGGCTTGCAGGTCAACGGCGCGATGCTGCACGTGGCCGCCGCGCCCGCACAGCGCCTGTCCACCCTGCTGCGCGATGAGCTGCAACTCACCGGCACCAAGATCGGCTGCCACGCCGGCGACTGTGGCGCCTGCACCGTGCTGTTAGATGACCAAGCCGTGTGCGCCTGCCTGGTGGCCGCGGGCCAATGCGCGGGGCGGCATGTCACCACCGTGGAAGGCCTGGCCGCGGCCGACGGCACGCTGTCGCGCCTGCAACAGGCCTTCAAGACCATGGGCGCAGCGCAATGCGGCATCTGCACGGCGGGCATGTTGATGAGCGCCCAGGCGCTCTTGCAACAGCAGCCGCAGCCGACCGTTGCGCAGGTGCAAGACGCCCTGGCCGGTGTGCTGTGCCGCTGCACTGGCTACCGCTTGATCATCGACGCGGTGTTGCTCGCCGCCAGCTCACAAGCCATCACTTTGGAAACACCCGCAACGGGCCACGCCGTGGGCGCGCGGTTGCCGCGGCTGGACGCTAACCCCAAGCTGCGTGGCACGGAAGCCTTCGGCGCTGACACCCTGCCCGCAAGCTGGGCGCAAGGCGGCGTGAGCCTGCGCATCATCCGCTCGCCGCACGCGCATGCGCGCTTCAAGCTGGGCGACGTGGCGGCCTTCCAGCACCGCCACCCCGGCGTGCTGGCGGTGCTCACCGCGGCTGACGTGCCGCACAACGCCTTCGCCATCTTCGCCAATTTGCGCGACCAGCCCGTGCTGGCTGCGGGCCTGGTGCGCTTTGCCGGTGAAGCCGTGCTGGCGCTGGCCGGCGACGAGCAAGCCCTGCTGGCGATCGACGAGCGCGAGCTGCCGATTCGATACGAAAGGCTCAACGCCCTGGCCGAGATGGACCAGGCCCTGGCCGCCGGCGCGCCGGCCGTGCACGCGGCGTTTGCCGACAACGTGCTGTGCCGCGGCCGCGTGGTGCGCGGCCAGGTCGAACCCGCGCTGGCGCAAGCGGCGCACCGCGTTGGCGCCGAATTCGCAACCCGCGCCGTCGAACACGCCTACATCGAGCCCGAAGCCGGCTGGGCTGAACTGATCCCCGGCACCGACCCGCCGCGCCTGCGCGTGTTCGCTTGCACCCAGACCCCGTACATGGACCGCGACGAGCTGGCACACATCATGGGCTGGCCGGCGCAGCGCATCCACATCGTGCCCTCGGCCATTGGCGGCGGCTTCGGCGGCAAGCTCGACCTGGCCGTGCAACCCTTGCTGGCCATTGCCGCCTGGAAGCTCAAGCGGCCGGTGAGGCTGGTGTACGAGCGGCCGGAATCGATGCGCTCGTCCACCAAGCGGCACCCGGCGCGCATGCGCGCGGCGGCAGCCTGTGACGCGCAAGGCCGGCTCACGGCGTTCGACTTTCACGGCGACTTCAACACCGGCGCCTATTCGAGCTGGGGCCCCACGGTGGCCAACCGCGTGCCCATTCACGCCTGCGGGCCTTACCGCGTGC
>JAYUHT010000176.1:0-15712 GCA_043766725.1 Burkholderiales bacterium
CTTGAGCGAGGGCACGGCCGGCGCCCAACGTTTCAGATCAGGCACCGGGCGCGGCGGCTCGTTTGCTTAAGCCTTTGGCAAGGCCCGGCCCAAGGCCGCCAGCTCCACGCCGCGCTCGCTGAGCAACTGCTCCAGCGCCGGCAGCAGTTGGCCCAGGCGCTCATCCAGCGCATCACGCACCGTGTCCACGAACACCTGGGTGCTGCGCTCGATCTCGATGTTCAGCTCAGTGCCCACCACCTTGGCGCCGAAGGTGGTGGCGCGCAGGGTCTCGGGGATCAACCAAACCTCGAACCAGCCCTCGCGTTTATCAACCTCGGCCACCGTGAGGCTGGCGCCGTTGATGGCGATGTAGCCCTTGGCGAAGATGTAGCGCATCCAGGGCGGCGGCACGCTGATGCGCAGCACGTGGTTGTTGTCGGGCGTGCTTAGCGCAGCCAGCGTGGCCTTGAAGTCGATGTGGCCAGAAAGCGGGTGGCCGCCGATCTCTGCGCCGTCGCGCGCGGCGCGCTCCACGTTCACTGCGCCGCCCGGCGCCAACGCGGCCAAGGTGGTGAGGTTCAGGCTTTGCAGCATCACATCAAACGCCGCCAGGCCCGGGCTAGGCAGTTCGGTGACGGTGAGGCACACACCGTCGGTGGCCAGGCTGGCACCGATGGCCAGGCCAGCATCCAGACCCGGCGGCAGCTTCAACAGCAGCGTGCGCAGGCCAGCTCTGTCTTGAATCTGCGCGACCGTGGCCACGCCCTGAACGATGCCGGTGAACATGGCCACAAGCTTACGGCATGATCGTGGCATGCCCTGCACGCCCACCGCCCGCGCCGATTGGATTGACGCTTTCAGTTTGACTCAGCCACCCACTGGCTTCATCGACAACCCCTATCCCTTTTACGCCGCGCTGCGCGAACACAGCCCGGTGCATGAACTGGCGCCCGGCACCTGGCTGGTCACGCGCCACGCCGATGTCGCCGCGCTGTACCGCGAGCCGGCAGCCAGCTCCGACAAGCAGCGCGAATTCGCGCCCAAGTTCGGTGCCTCGCCGCTGTATGAGCATCACACCACCAGCCTGGTGTTCAACGATCCGCCCTTGCACACGCGGGTGCGCCGCCTGCTGCTCGGCGCCATGAATCAACGCGCCATTGCGCGCATGGAGCCTGGCGTTATCGACCTGGTGAAGACGCTGCTTGACGACCTGCACGGCGCCAGCGTGGTGGATTTGATCGAAGGCTTCGCGGCGCAGATTCCGGTGGAGGTGATCGGCAACCTGCTGGGCGTGCCGCACGCCGAACGCGGGCCGCTGCGGGCCTGGTCGCTGGCCATTCTGTCGGCCTTGGAGCCGCTGCCCAGCGCGGCGGTATTGGCCACGGGCAATTTGGCGGTCACCGAGTTCGTGGCCTACCTGCGCACGCTGGTGGCGCGCCGCCGCGCCGCGCCAATGAACCCTGATGAAGATGTGCTGACGCGGCTGATCCAGGGCGAGGTGGCCGGTGAACGGCTGAGCGAGCCCGAGCTGCTGCACAACTGCATCTTCTTGCTCAACGCCGGGCATGAGACCACCACCAACCTCATCGGCAACGGCATGCTTGCGTTGCTGCAACACCGCCCGCAACTTGATCGACTCGTGGCGCAGCCGGCGTTGATCCACGCCGCGGTGGAAGAGCTGCTGCGCTATGAAAGCCCGCTGCAACTGAACAACCGCGTGGCCACGGCGGCGCTGCAAGTGGGCGGGCGCGAGTTGCCGGCCGGCAGCTTCATCACGCTGGCCATTGGCAGCGCCAACCGCGACCCGGCAGTGTTTGAAGCGCCCGACGCACTGGATGTGGCGCGCAAGCCCAACCATCACCTGGCGTTCGGCCACGGCGGCCACGCCTGCGCCGGCCTGAACGTGGCGCGCATGGAAGCGCGTGTCGCCTTCAGCCTGCTGTTAGCACGTGCACCACACATCGCGCTAGCAGGTGAGGCGGTGCGCGACCAGCGGGTGCGGTTTCGCGGCCTGAAGCACCTGCCGGTGCGCTTGGCCCCGTGAAAGGCTGACTACCAGCTCACCTCACGGTCGGGCGTGGAGCCGATCTTGTGGATGGACAGGTCGGCACCTTCGTATTCCTCTTCCGCGCTCATGCGCAGGCCCATGGTGGCCTTGAGCGTGCCGTAGACCAGCAAGCCGCCCACCAGCGCCCAGGCCACGCCCAACAGCGTGCCGATGACTTGGGCACCAAACGTCACGCCACCCAGGCCGCCCAGCGCGGGCAGGCCGAAGATGCCGCAGGCGATGCCGCCCCAGGCGCCGCACAGGCCGTGCAGCGGCCACACGCCCAGCACGTCATCGATCTTCCAGCGGTTTTGCGTCAGCGTGAACATGAACACGAACACCGCCCCGGCCACGCTGCCCACCACCAAGGCGCCCAGCGGGTGCATCACATCAGACCCCGCACACACCGCCACAAGCCCGGCCAGCGGGCCGTTGTAGGTGAAGCCGGGGTCGTTGCGGCCCAGCACCACCGCCACCAGCGTGCCGCCGGCCATGGCCATGAGCGAGTTCACCGCCACCAGGCCGGAGATCTTGTCGATGGTCTGCGCGCTCATCACGTTGAAGCCGAACCAGCCCACGGCCAGCACCCACGCGCCCAGCGCCAGGAACGGAATGCTCGACGGCGGATGCGCGCTGATGCCGCCGTCTTTGCGATAACGGTTGCTGCGCGCGCCCAGCAGCAACACGGCCACCAAGCCGATCCAGCCGCCCACGGCATGCACCACCACGCTGCCGGCAAAGTCGTGAAACTCGGCGCCGGTGGTGGCTTTGATCCAGGCTTGCACGCCGAACTGCCCGTTCCATGCGACACCTTCGAACAACGGGTAGATCAAGCCCACCAGCACGCCGGTGGCAATGAGCTGCGGGCCGAAGCGCGCGCGCTCGGCGATGCCGCCCGAGACGATGGCCGGAATGGCCGCAGCAAAGGTGAGCAGGAAGAAGAACTTCACCAACTCGTAGCCGTTCTTCGCGGCCAGCGTTTCGGCGCCAGTAAAGAAGCTCACGCCATACGCCACGCTGTAGCCGACGAAGAAGTAAGCGATGGTCGAGACCGAGAAATCGACCAGGATCTTCACCAGCGCATTCACCTGGTTTTTCTTGCGCACCGTGCCCAGCTCAAGAAAGGCAAAGCCCGCGTGCATGGCCAGCACCATGATGGCGCCGAGCAAGATGAACAAGGCATCGGTGCCTTGCTTGACTTGATCCATTTTTGTCTCCTGTTGGTTGAGTGCGACAGCGTTGGGCGCTGCACCACGCCTGCACGTCATGCGTTCTTTATGGTGCGGAGTGAAGGCGCGATCGTTGCCGTTGTTGGCGCAAATTCAATTGTGTAGGCACCGCGTGTGTGCAGACCACGACCCAAAAGTGTGCGTTCATTTCAGGCGGGCCACCCAGACATCGGGTTTGAAGCCCACTGTGATGCTGGCGTCTGCCCAGCGCACCACGGGGCGCTTGATGACGCTGCTGTGCCGATGCATCAGCGCCAGCGCGCCGGCCTGGTCAACCACGGCGTTTTGTTCCGCCGGGTCAAGATGGCGCCAAGTGCTGCCTTGGCGGTTGAGCAAGGCTTCCCAGCCCAGAGCCGCCACCCAGGCATGTGCTTCGGCGTCTGGCACACCGCGCTGCTTGAAGTCGTGAAACGCGTGCGCCACACCCGCCTCGACCAGCCAGGCCCGCGCCCGGCGCACGGTGTCGCAGTTGGCAATGCCGTACAGCGTGATCACTGTTGCGGCCGGTTGGGCAGCGCCACGGTCAAACGGCGCTTGCCCGAGGCGCTGTCGGCAATCGCCTCCACCACGCGCACCTCCAGCGCCACCGCTTCGCCACACTTGGCACGCAGGCGCGCCAGCAGCAAGGCATGACGTTCCTGCGGCCAGCCTGGAGGGGCGATGACGCGGTATTCGAGTGCATCCGATGCGGTCTGCACGAGCTGCCATCTGCGCACTTCGGGAAACTCGACCATGGTGTGGGCGAAGAATTCGCCGGGCAGGTGCCGGCCATCGGGGGTGTGGATCATGTCCAGCACGCGCCCATCCAGGCTGTGCAGCAACGGCAGCCCTCGCCCACAGGCGCAGGGCGCCGCAGCATAGGTGGCACGGTCGCCATTCAGGTAGCGCACCATGGGCATGCCGAAGTTGTGCAGGTCGGTCAGTGCCACGTCGCCTGATGCACGGTGCAGCGCCTCACCCTGGTCATTCACCGTTTCGAGCAGCAGGTGGTCGGCGTTGACATGCAGGCCGGTGTGCAATTCGCACTCGCTGGCCATGAGCATCACTTCGCGCGCGCCATAGGTGTTGAACACCGGGCAACCGAACGCCGCTTCAATGTCGCGCCGCTCCGGCTCGTGCAGAGCCTCGGCACCAGTGAGCACCGCACGCAGGCCGCTCATCTGGCGGCCGGTTTGCAGCAGGTGCCGAGCCACCAGCACCACCGGTGCCACAAAGCCCACCAAGGCCGCGGGGCGGTAGGCCGCGATCTCGGTGATGTAGTCATCGATGTTGGCATCGCTGAGGTCGAACACGTTGAAGAAGCGCCGGTTGAACGCGGCGTGATACAGCCGCAGCTTCATTTGGGGCCAGCCGCGCTTGGGCGGGTCGGCGCCCCACAGGTAGGCTGTGCGCGCGCCGGCGCCGGCACCGGCCCAGCCGTAGCCGCGCCACATCACCGCGGTGCGGCGGGCATAGACGTCCATGGTGTATTCAAAGCTGAACGGCGTGCCCGTGGAGCCGCTGGTGGTCTTGCTCAGGGTGCGGCCGCGCCAGTTGCGGGCAATCATGTCGTCGTAGTGCGCCGTGATGTGCGCCTTGGTCAACAGCGGGTAGCGGGTCAGCTCGTCCACACCTGCCAGCGCACCGGGGCGGCAGCCATGCTCGCGCCAATGGCGCTGCAGAAAGGGCACCTCGGCCCAGGCATGCGCCAGCAAGGCGTTGAGCTTGTCGAGTTGCAGGCGCTGCAAGACGGCCGGTGTGTGCCACTGTGACTTCTCGTACTGCCCGACATAGGACGCCGTGTTGCGCTGCTTGATCAGGGTTTCGTAGGCGGGGAATAAAGCATCACGGAACAAGCGCTCGTACATCGAACTTCCTACTTTTCAAAGGCGGTGGCTACAGGCTGTGCTGACGCGCGTTCGCCAAAGAAACGGTGAGCCGGCGCTTGCCCGCCCCAACGTTGTCAATGGCGTCCACTTCCACCACCTCCACGCGCATGCCCGGCCCGCTCTTGGCGTGCACGCGCTGGCGCAGCAGGTCTTTCTGCGCCGCCGGCCAGGGCTGCGCCAGCACCAGGCGGAACTGCACGCAGTCGGGCGCGGTCTGCACCACCTGCCACTTCTTCACCTCGGGCCATTCGAGCATCACGTAGACGAAGAACTCGCCCAGCAAGGCGCGGCCATCGGGCGTGCGGATCATGTCCAGCACGCGCCCATCCACCGACTCCAGCATGGGCAGGCCGCGACCGCAGGCGCAGGCGCTCTGGCTCAAGGTGGCACGGTCGCCATTCAGGTAGCGCACCATGGGCATGCCCAGGTTGTGCAGGTCGGTCACGGCCACGGCACCGGACTCACCTTGCAGCACACGCCCGTCGTCGGTCACCGTTTCGACGAGCAGGTGGTCAGCGCTCAGATGCAGGCCGTTGTGCTGCGCGCATTCGGCCGCCAGCAGCATGACCTCGCGCGTGCCATAGGTGTTGAACACGGGCGCGCCGAATGCGGCTTCGATGTCGCGCCGCTCGGCGCCGTACAGCGCCTCGGCTCCGGTGATCACGCCACGCAGGCCGCTGAGCTGGCGGCCGGTTTGCAGCATGCGCCGCGCCAGCAGCACCACCGGCGCGACATAACCCACCAGGGCCTTGGGGCGGTAGGCGGTGATGTCGTTGATGTACTGGTCGACGTTGGTGTCGCTCAGGCCGAAGGCATCGAAGAAGCGGCGGTTGAAGGCGTTGTGATAGAGCCTGTCTTTCAAGCCGGGCCAGCCGGCCTTGGGCGGCCCGGACCCCCACAGGTACGCCGTGCGCGTGCCCAGGCGGGCACCCGCCCAGCCGTAGCCGCGCCACATCACCGCCGTGCGCCGGGCGTAGACGTCCATCGTGTACTCAAAGCGAAACGGGTCGCCGGTGGAGCCGCCGGTGGTCTTGCTCAAGGTCTTGCCGCGCCAGTTGCGCGCCACCATGTCGCCGTAGTTCGCCGTGATCTGGGTCTTGGTCAACAGCGGGTAGCGGGCCAGTTCTCCCACGCTGGCCAGCGCGCCAGGCTGGCAACCGTGCTCGCGCCAGTGGCGCTGCAAGAACGGCACTTCGGCCCAGGCATGAGCCAGCAGCGCGTTGAGCTTGTCGAGCTGCAAGCGCTGCAATGCCGCGGGCTTGAGCCACTGCCCCTGCTCGTATTGCGCCACATACATGGCCGTGCTGCGCCGCTTGACCAGCGTTTCATAGGCCGGGAACAAGGCGTGGCGGAACAAGGTCTCGTACATCGATCGTCCTATTGCTTGAACTTGCTACTTGAACCTATTGCCGGAACCAATTGCCGCAACCTATTGCCGGAACCTATTGTTTGAAAACAGGCAGCTTGGCCACCCCGGTGGGCAGCGCTTCATCCACCAACACGCCGCCCTGGGCGTCACGCAGCTGGATGCTGCCGCCTGATGCGTTGGCGCTGAACAGCAGGTGCAGCCGGCGCCCGTCAGCCAGTGTCACGGCCGCACCGATGCGCCCGCCCACGTCGGCGCGCTGGGCGCTGCGCACGGCGCCGTCGAGCGCCAGCACATGCAGGAACTGCGAGCTTTGGCCTTGCGCGTGTGCCACGTCTATCCGAGCGCCACCCTTCAGGCCGCGCCCGGCCTGGGTCCAGTCGAGCACCGAGGTGGTCACACCTTGCGGGGCCAGGCGCAACACATCGAACCTGCCGCCAGCCTGGCGCAGGGCGATGTGCGTGCCTTCAACCTGTGGCGGTTCGGGCAGGTTGAGCGTGAACACGCGCTGCACCTCGGCCTGGCGCGCCATGGCGCGGTCGAACACAACAAACACATCGGGCTGGATGAAGACGAACTCGCGCTCGGCGTTCACCACTTGCTTGCGGCCGCGATAGACCGGCGTGATCTGCGCCAGGGCGTAGGTGTAGTGCGGCTGGGTGGCCAGTGCGGCGAGCTGGCAACTGCTGTTGTAGGTTTGCTTGACCGTGGCACCGGCCGCATCGAAGCGCACCAGGTTGTGCATGTCTTCGGCCTGCTCGATGCCGGAATGCGAGTACAGGTTGGCATCGAGCGCCCACCACTGGCGCTTGTAGACGACGAAGCTGCCTTGGTCGCGGTGGGCATGCGATTCGGTGTACGGCCCGCAGATGAAGTTGGCGTAGGTGGCGTCGCTCGTCCAGCCCGAACGCATCATCAATTGACCCGTGCCCGGCGCCCAATAGGTGGTGTTCAAGGTGGGCAACACGGGCGTGCTGGCCGGCGGCGCGGGCTCGTACAAAAAGTCTGACACGGCATTGAAGCCGTACTGCGCACGCGGCACGCTCGACGCTGCGAGCAACTCGCCCGCAGCGGCCGCCAGCGGCGCTTGCGGGTACAAGGCCATCAGCAACAACAGCATGTCGCGGTGGTAGTCAAACAGGGCTGCGCTGGAGTCACGCGCATGGTCGCCGGTAGGGGCCAGGCGGTTGAACGTGGGCACGGTGCTGTGGATGAAGTGCGCCAGCGAGGCCAGGGTGTGCCCCGTGCGGCTGGCCAGCCGCTCGCCAGTGGAACGTTCCCACCAGTGGTACAGCAAGTACAGGCTGCGCAACGCCGTGCCGTAGCCGGTGCCTTCACGCGAGCCGCCACCGTTCAGGTCGCGCTCGAACGTGGGCAGCAATTGCTCTTCAATTTTGGTCTGGCGAAACTGCTTCAGCCAGGCCTGCGCTTGCGGGTTCTCGCCGTGCGTGGCCAGGCCCAGCAGCATGGTGGCGCGCAAGAACGAGTAGTAGTAATTGTTGGCCGGGTTGTCCACCGACCAGCCGGTCCAAGGGTGCAGCGTGCCGCCCCAGCGCGCGGCCTTGGGGCTCCACACATTGGCCACGGCCTGGTTGGCGTAGGCCACCCAGCGCGCGCGCTGCTCGGGGGTAAGCAGCGCATGGCACCAGTCGTACAACTGGAACAGGCCGCGCAACGAGGTACCGTACCCGGTGCCTTCACGCGAGCCGCCGCCCGTAAGGTCGCGCTCGAAGGTGGGCAGCAGTTGTTCTTCCAGCTTGGTCTGGCGAAACTGCTTCAGCCAGCCCTGCGCCTGCGCGTCCTCGCCGTGCGTGGCCAAGCCCAGCAGCATGGTGGCGCGCAGGAACGAGTAGTAGTAGTTGTTCGACGGGTTGTCGACCGACCAGCCCGTCCACGGGTAGACCGTGTTGCCCCAGCGCGCGGACTTCGGGCTCCACACATTGGCCACGGCCTGGTTGGCGTACGCCACCCAGCGCGTGCGTTGCGCCGGCGTGAGCAACGCGTGGCACCAGTCGTACACCAGCGCCAGGTTGCCGACGATATCGCCCACTTCCAGGTAACTGTCACCGGCCACCAGCGGGCGTTCGCCGCGGGCGATGCGCGCTTCCGCGCTGGCCACGAAAGCCTCGGTCTGGGCCACGGCATACAGGGCGTAGCGCTCGTTGGCGTCAAGCTGGTAAATCAGCGCCGCGAACCAGGGTTGGAAGCCGTACTCCTGGCCGCCCAGGAGTTGTTTGTCAACGATGGCCGCAAAGCGCGAAGCTGCGAGCGTGCGCTGGCTCAACCGCTGCGTCAGCCTGGCTTTGAAGCCTTGATCATTGAGCAAGATACGCGGGTGTGTAGCCGCCACCTGGTAGGCCACGGGTGTCGTGGGTGCGTAAGGCGCTGCAGCCTGCGCAGCCCCCGCCGCCGTGGTGGCCGAGCGCGTGGCCAGCACGGCGCCCATGCAGGCCAACGCCACCACGGCGCGGCGGGCAAAGAGCTTGGCTGCAAGCAGCGAGGAGCGTGGGGTGGCGGGCATCGAAAGTTGACATTCTGCGTGCAGTGGTCGACCGGCCGGCCACAAGGCACAGTGGCCGCCCGGCCGGCCACAAGGCACAGACAACACACAGACAATTTTGTGCGCATGATCAAGGCAAGACCTCACCAAGGCGGCTCGAGCCTGTTGCCGCACGCCAGCGCCGGTCGGCGGGCGTGAAATCGTGCGCACACAAATGCTTGCACCAAACACCCGCAAGCCGGTTGATCACGCACCGGCACTTACCCTGCGCGCCCGCCTCATGGGGTATGGCCTCGCATGTTTGACGCCATGTTTGTGAGACAGTGACGGGGGCGCCAGGGGACGGCGCAGGGCGCGCTCACGTCCAATACAAAGACAGTCGGACAACAAAATTCCAATGCAATGGACAGAGTAGCACTGCTGCGCAATGCGGCTTTGGTTGGCATGGCCAGCACCGTGGAGTCGGGCCTGGGCCTGGTCGCTGGCGTGGTCATCGCGCGCACGCTCGGCCCTTCAGACTATGGCCACTACTCCTACTCGGTGTGGTTGTGTGGCGTGGTCCTGATGCTGGTCAACCATGGCCTGCCTTTGACGGCCATCCGCTACCTGGCCGAAGTGCGCGGCAGCGCCGTGCCGGGCCTGGTCGGGCCGCTGGTGCGCCGCCTGCTGCGACTGCAAACGCTCAGCACCTTGGTCATCCTGGGTGGCTTCATCCTGGAAGATTTCGTCATTCCCATTGACGATTGGAAAGATGCCGCATTGACGATGTTGGCCATTTCGGTGGTTGCGATTGCAACCCGCGCCGACCTGCGCTTTCGCGGCGCCGTGGGCAAGGGCTTCGAGCTGTTCGTGCCGGAAAACCTCACCTTGATGGTGATGGCGCCGTTGAACCTGGCCTTGGTGGCTTATCTGGCCTACCGTGGTGAAGGCGTGGTGAGCTTCTTTGGCCTGTACGCCGCCATTGGGTTGGCATCGTGCCTGCTGGCGCGATATTTCCTGCGCCGCTTCGGTGTGCGGGCCGGCAGTGGCACCTTGCCCGTCGAACTGTCCAGCCGCATGAACCGGCATCTGGCGCTGACGGGCGTGTTGTTGTTCCTCTATGCGCTGGCCAACCGAACGGTCGAGATGACATTGCTCAAGACCCACACCGATGCCGCCACGGTGGGTTACTTTGCCATCGCGATGAGCCTGACCAAAGGGGCTGTCGACCTGCTGGCCGGTGGCATGTCCGCGGTGCTGTTGCCCACCATGGCCAGGCGCTTCGGCCAGGGGGGCATGGTTCAGATGGGCCGGATGGTGGCGGAATCCACCCGCCTTTATTGGAGCGTTGGACTGGCCATCGCCGGGTTGGGCGTGACGATCACCGAAGGCGCCGTTCACTTGCTGTACGGCCTGCGCTTTGAGCCGGTGATTCCCGCCCTGACCTACATGCTCGTGGTCGCGGGCCTGCTGCTTGTGAACAGCGCCACGTCGGCTGCCTTGAGCGCCAGCGACCGTCAAGGCGAACGCATTTGCATCGTGTTTGCGATGTTGGTCGTGAACCTGGTGCTGGGCCTGGCACTGATTCCGCGCTACGGCTTGAACGGCGCCCTGGCCAGTTACAGCATCAGCATGGCTTTCGAGGCCGGCGTGGCCGCCTGGCGCGTGCGCCGGCACACCGAAGTGGCGCTGCCGCTGGCCGCCATGTTGCGTTGCACGCTGGGCGCGCTGCTGGCAGCGGCCCTGGGCTGGTGGACCAGCCGCCAGCTCACTTTCAGCTTGGGGTTTGTCGTTGCAGCGGCTGTTTTTACCCTTGCCTATACAAGTTTGACGGTTCTCCTGCGCACCTGGCGTGCCGAAGAATTCGAGGTCGTCGCCGCCTTGCTCGGTCGTTGGGGCCGGCCCGGCCAACGTGCCGCGGCGCAAGTGTTGCGTTGGCGTGACCGTTACAGTTTCGCCGAGGCTGTTTCATAGGAAACTCCCGGTTGCAGGTTGCTTGCCAGACATGTTCAATTCGGTGGCCTGCTGCAACCCAGCGCCCCGCTGAATCGCGCCTCGGTGCGCCGCAGCAGGCCCCGAGTTGAAGGATAGGCAAGCGACGCTCGATCGAGACAATCACTGCACCACAGGAAGCTGACGTTTTGTCTTGCCCAGACAAGTCGGCGAGCCTGACCCAGTTCTCATGCAGCAGCCCATTGGGCTTCGGCATCTTGGTGCGACAACCATGAATCCAACGGGAGCGAGTGGATGCAAAGCGAAGTGCCCGGCACGGCCGGTGGAGCAAGCCGCGTGGCGGGCGCGGCAGTGCTGCCTTCGGCGGGCGCTGCGTCGCTTCGGCTGAGCACTCCCATCGCCAATGCGCGTCGAGGCCTTGGCATGTTCCGCGTCTTCCAAAACCGCCGCTCGGCGGCTTTGTTGCTGGAGATGTTGCTCGATGTGACCTTGGGCTTTGCCGCCTTGCTTTTGGCTGCGGCCATGGTCGAGAACTGGTCACCCACCAACTGGCGCGCGGCCCTGGCCGGCAGGGGCCTGCTGCTCAATGCCGTGGGTTTTGCGGTGGTGATGGCCCTGTGGCAGTACTTGCTGGGCGTGTATCAAGGCTCGGCCCGCGGCTTTGCCGGGCAGGCCACCCGCCTGGTGGCCGCGGTGGTGATCGGTGGCTACCTCAGCTATCTGGCACTGAAAGCCCAGGGCCCCGCCGGCCACCCCAGCCGGCTGGTGGTGTATGCGGTGCTGAACCTGCTGCTGGCCATGTTCTTGGTGCGCGGCCTGATCGTGGGTCTGCGCGCGCTGGCCGGCACGGCCAAGGTGCTCATCATCGGCACAGCCAGCGAAGCGCAGGCCGTGGTGGGAGACCTGGCTTTGCTCGACGGCCCGTTGCCGCGCGAAGTGGTCGGCTATTTCCCGACCTCGGCGGACAGAACCGATGGCGACGGCATCGAAGTATGCCCACTCGACACCCGGGTGTCCCTGGTGCAGCATGTGCACGCCTTGAACGTCAGCGAGATCATCGTCGCGGCGCGTGAACGACGCGGCGGCGTGGTGCCTATGGATCAGTTGCTGCTCTGCCGCGCGATCGGCATCCCGGTGATCGACAGCGCGGGGTTCTACGAGCGCACTCACGGCGAGGTGCCACTTGAAAGCCTGAAAGCCAGTTGGTTGGTGTACGGCTCGGGCTTCGTGCAGGGGCGACTGCGCCGCACGCTCAAACGCGCGTTCGACATCGTGATCTCCCTGGTGCTGCTGTTCAGCACCGCGCCGGTGATGCTGCTGGCTGCGCTGGCCATCAGGCTGGACAGCCGCGGACCCATCATCTATCGCCAAGAGCGCGTGGGCCTGAACGGCGCACCCTTCACCTGCCTGAAGTTTCGCAGCATGGGCACGGATGCTGAACACGACGGGGTGGCCAAGTGGGCCAGCCTCAACGACCCGCGCGTCACCCGCGTGGGCCGTTTCCTGCGCCAAACGCGCATCGACGAATTGCCGCAGCTGCTGAGCGTGTTGAAGTCAGAAATGAGCCTGGTCGGCCCGCGCCCGGAGCGGCCCGGCTTCGTCCAGCACCTCAGCCAGCAGCTGCCGTTCTATGACCTGCGCCACACCGTCAAGCCCGGCGTCACGGGCTGGGCGCAGGTGCGCTACGCCTATGGCGCCTCGCTCGACGACGCGCGCCGCAAACACCAGTTCGACCTGTACTACGTGAAGAACAATTCGCTGCTGCTGGATGTCTTGATCCTGCTTGAAACCATCGGCGTGGTCTTGCAACGCGAAGGGCAGTGATGAACCCGCCTCATGCCTCTTGCGTCTTGCCGCCGCGCCTGACCGCCGCCCACCGCCTTGCCAACAACTTTGCCCCGCCAGGAGAACCCGTATGAAGCGTCTGCCCACACTGCCTGCTCGCAGCCTCACCGTGCGCTGCATCACCCTGTTTGCGGGCCTGGCCCTCAGTGCGGCCGGCCTCACCGGTTGTGCCAGCCGCTCGGGCGCGAGCCACCCGCCCGCGCCCACCAACGCCGTGGCGCCCGACCACCGCTACAAGGTCGGCCCGCTCGACGTGTTGAACATCCTGGTCTGGCGCAACCCCGAGTTGTCGTCGCAAGTCACGGTGCGCCCCGATGGGCGCATTTCAGTGCCCCTGATGGAAGACCTGCTGGCCGCCGGGCGCAACCCGTCGGAGTTGGCGCGAGAAATCGAAAGGGGTCTGGCCCGTGTCATCCGCGAGCCTTCGGTCACGGTCGTGGTCAGCGGCTTCACCGGGGTGTTCAGTGACCAGATCCGCATCGTCGGCGAAGCCACGCGCCCGCAAGCGATTGCCTACCGCCAGAACATGACCGTGCTCGATGTCATGATCCAGGCCGGTGGCTTGACCGACTTTGCCGACGGCAACGCTGCCGTGCTGGTGCGCGGCTCCGAAGGCGGCAAGCAATACAGCGTGCGCTTGAAAGACCTGCTGCGCCGCGGCGACATTTCGGCCAATGCCGCCATCTTGCCGGGTGACGTGATCATCGTGCCGCAGGCCTGGTTCTGAAACTGGTTCTGAACCACACCGCGTGTCGCGCTCCCCCAGCACCCCGCAGGCCCGTTATGAATGAAGTCGTCCGACAGGCACGCAACAAGCTGCTGGCCGCCTGGCAGTACCGCTGGATCGGTGTCAGCGCGGCCTGGGTGCTGGCTGTGGTGAGTGTGATCCTGGTCAGCTTCATGAACGACACTTACCAGGCCACGGCACGCATCCATGTCGACACCCAAACCGTGCTCAAGCCCTTGATGAAAGAGCTGGCGGCGCAGCCCGACATCGACCAGCAGGTGCGCATGCTGGCGCGCACCTTGATTTCTCGCCCCACCATTGAAAAGCTCATCGGCCTGAAGGAGTTGGGGTTCGAAGTCACCACGCCCGAAGAGCGCGAACAACTCATCGCCGGCCTGGTGCGTTCGATCAACGTTCAGGGCTCCGGGCCCAATGTGTACACGCTCAGCTATCGTGACAACGACGCCAAGCGAGCACGGGGCTTGATCGAGGGCCTGGTCACCCTCTTCGTCGAATCCAGCACGGGTGGCAAGAAGCAAGACTCGGCCCAGGCCATGAGTTTCATCAACCAGCAGATCACCCAGTACGAAGAAAAGCTCAGCACGGCCGAGAACCGGCTGAAGGATTTCAAGGTCAAGCACTTCGGCGTCTCCGGCGCCACGCAGCAAGACTTCTTCGCTCGCATGGCCAGCCTGTCTGACGAGGTCAACAAGCTCAAGCTCGACCTGTCCGCCGCGCAGCGTTCGCGCGACTCGTTGCGCGTGGCGCTGTCGAGCGAGTCGCCGCAGCTGCCGGCCGAGGCCCTGCCGGTGCGCGAACGCGCCGGGCCCACCGAGACCGAAATCCGTCTGGATACCCAGCGCCGCGCGCTCGATGACCTGCTGCGCCGCTTCACCGAGGCCCACCCCGATGTGGCCGCGGCGCGCAAGGCCATTGCCGACATGGAACGCATCAAGCGCGACGAAGACGAGCTGAACCGCCGCCGCACGCCGGCCGTCGGTACCGCCCCCCCCAACCCGGTCTACCAGCAGTTGCGCGTGCAACTGGCCAACGCCGAAGCCCAGACCGCATCGCTACAGTCGCAACTGGCCATGCAGCAAGGCCGGCTCGACGTGGTGCGCTCGCAAGCCGGCAGGGTGCCGCAAATCGAGGCCGAGCTGGCGCAGATCAACCGCGACTATGAAGTGGTGCGCATCGCCCACCAAAGATTGGTCGAGCGGCGCGAATCGGCGGCGATGGGCGCCAAGCTCGATGAATCATCGCAACTGGCCGACTTCCGCATCATTGAGCCCGCATTGGTGTCGCCCAACCCGGTCTTCCCCAGCCGCGTGGTGATGGCGCTGGGCTCGTTGCTGGCGTCATTGGCAGCGGGCATCGGCGCTGCCCTGGGCATGGCCATCGCGTTCCCGCTGGTGGCCGACGAACAGGAACTCGCGCAACTCACGAAGCGGCCGGTGTTGGGCGGGGTGTCGTTGTCGCTGGACGGCCCGGCCAAGCTGGCCGCGCGCTGGCAACTGGTTCAGTTCAGCGCCACAGTGGTGATCTTTCTGGTGTCGGCCACCCTGTGGGTGTTGTGGATCTACTTCAGCAGCAAAGCAATATGAGCATCATCAACCAAGCCAGCAAGCGGCTGGAGCAGTTGCGCCAGGCCGGGGTTGAATTGCCTTGGGCCGAAGCGCCCATTACCGGCGGGACTGGCGGGCGCGAGCCGGCGGCAGCGCCGGTTGCCGAGCCGGCATCCACGGCCACTCCCAATTCGGCACCCACATCCGGCCAGGCGAGCGAACCGGCCCAGGCCGAGCCGCAGGGCACGCGCAGCCTGCCGCCCCAGCCAACGCTTGCGCCAACGCCCACGCCAGTGCCCACGCCAGTGCCCACGCCAGCACCGCAGACATCCCCTGCGCCCCACCCGATCGACCCCGTCGATGCTGCTGACCTTGACGAATTCACCGCCATGCCGGCGCAGCGCGCGCTGCACGACGATGATGACGATGCCCAGGCCATGCCTGAGTTGCGCGCTGCGGCCGCCGAGTCCCAGCTCGCTGGCAACGGCGTCACGCAGCACAGCGGCGGGCGCCACTCGCAGCAGTTCGACTTCGACCTACCAACCCTGGCGCAGCGCAAATTCCTGGTGCCCAACTGCGACGACCGCATCCTGATCGACGAGTTCCGCGCCCTGAAGCGCACCTTGGCCAACAACGCCATGAGCAAGGCGC
>JAYUHT010000177.1:0-5917 GCA_043766725.1 Burkholderiales bacterium
TGCAGCGCCGGCCTGGTGAGCGACTTCTTGCCCATCGTGTGGCCGCGCGCCAAGCGCCGCGTGGCGCACCTGAACCCGCGGCTGCCGCGCACGGCGGGCAGCTTTCGCGTGCATGTGAGCGAACTCGATCTGGCCATCGAAGCCGAGTTGCCCTTGCTCGAATTCGCTGAGGCCGCGGTGGGCGAAGTCGAAGCCCGCATCGGCAGCCACGTGGCCGCGTTGGTGCGCGACGGCGACACGCTGCAATTCGGCGTCGGCTCGGTGCCGCTGGCGTTGGCCGGTGCTTTACACAGCCACCGGCGGCTGCGCATTCACGGCGGCATGGTGTCGGGCGCGGCGCGCCAGTTGTGGCACGCCGGCGCCTTGGACCGCGATGCCCGCATCACCACCGGAGTGGTGCTGGGTGACGCGCGCTTGCACGCGTTTGCGGCGCAGTGGCCGGGGCTGTGGTTGAGTGACACGCGCCACACCCACGACCCGGCTTTCATCGCCACCATTCCCCGCTTCGTGGCCATCAACTCGGCCGTTGAGGTCGATCTGTTCGGCCAGGTCAATGCCGAACGCACGGGCGGCGCCATCCAGGCCGGCGCGGGCGGCTTGCCGGCGTTTGCGCAAGCTGCGCAGGGTTCGCCCGGCGGGCGGCTGCTGATCTGCCTGGCCGCCACCGCCAAGCGCGGCACGGTGTCGCGCATCGTGCCGGTGCTGGGCGCGCAGGCGCTGTGCACCGTGCCACGCGCGTTGGTCGATGCCGTCATCACCGAACATGGCGTGGCCGAGCTGCGCGGCCTGTCGCTGCATGCCCGCGCCCAGGCGTTGATCGCCATCGCCGCGCCCGAGCACCGCACCGCGCTGGCCGATGCGTGGGAAGAGATCGCGCGCCGGCTATGAGTGCAAACATCGAAACACCCGCCGGCTTCACGGCCGTGCAACTGGGCGGCAGCTTTGCCACGCACAACGGCCCCCTGTTCGCGCGCTGGCATGCATCGCACTTGCAGCTTGGCTTTCGCGTCGGCCCGCAGCATGTGAACCCCGGCAACGCCTGCCACGGCGGCATGCTGGCCCTGTTCACCGACATCCTCATCTCCACCGCGGCGCAGTATCAAACCGACATCCCGCGCTGCTTTCTGCCCACCATCAGCTTGCAGTTCGATTTCATGGCCCCCGCGCCGCTGGGCAGTTGGGTGCAAGGCCAGGCCGACGTGTTGAAGGTGACGAACAACCTGGTTTTTTCGCAAGGCCTGGTGTGGGCCGATGGCAGCTTGGCGCTGCGCGCCAGCGGTGTGTTCCGCCGCGGCCCGCTGCTGCCCGACACGGCCAGCGACCACAGGCTGGTTTTACCGGGCATGCCGCCACGTTGAACTGGCTATAGTACGCATGCGTACGATGCAACGAGGCACAGCGAGGCACCCACATGGCAGGCAAGTGGTTTGAAGAGTTCAGCGTCGGTCAGGTCTTTGAACACGAGATCCGCCGCACGGTGACGGAGGCCGACAACGTCTGGTTCAACGCTGCCACCTACAACCCGGCGGCCGTGCACATCGACGCCGAATACTGCAAGGGCACCGAGTTCGGCCAGCCCTTGGTCAACAGCATCTTCACGCTTGGCCTGGTCATCGGCCTTTCAGTGCAAGACACCACGCTGGGCACCACGGTGGCCAACCTGGGCATGAGCGACACGCGCTTCCCCAAGCCGGTGTTCCATGGCGACACCATCCATGCGCGCACCACGGTGATGGAGCTTCGTGAGAGCAAGAGCCGCCCCAACGCCGGCATCGTGACTTTCTTTCACCAGGGGCTGAACCAGCGCGGTGAAGAGGTGTGTGTGTGCACACGCCAGGCGTTGATGTTGAGGAAGCCCACATCATGAAATTGCGCTCACTGCTGTTTGTGCCGGCCGACAGCGAACGCAAGCTCGCCAAGGGTTTAAGCAGCCCGGCCGACGTGTTGATCCTTGATCTGGAAGACGCGGTGGCCGAGTCGCGCAAAGCCATTGCGCGCGGCATGGCGGCCGAGTTCATCACGGCGCAAGCTGCCGGCATGAGCGCCAATCTCTTCGTGCGCATCAACCCGCTCGACACCGCCGGCGCCATGGCCGACCTGGCGGCGGTGGTGGTGCCCGGCCTGGCCGGGGTGATGCTGCCCAAGCCCAACAGCGCGGCCGATGTGCTGCGCTTGGGCCATTGCCTGGATGCGCTGGAAGCACGCGCCGGCATCGCTGCGGGCAGCGTGAAGATCATTCCGGTGGCCACCGAAACGGCGGCGGCCATGCTCAACATGGCCAGCTACGCGAAGGCCGTTCCGCGCTTGGCGGCAGTCACCTGGGGCGCTGAAGACTTGTCAGCCGCCATCGGCGCGCTGGCCAACCGTGATGAAAACGGCACTTACTCGCCACTGTACGAACTGGCCAGTTCGCTGTGCCTGTGCGCGGCCGCGGCAGCCGGTGTGCCGCCCATCGACACCATCCACGCCGACTTCCGCGACACCGCCGGCTTGGTGGCCAGCAGCCGCGCCTCGCGCCGCCGCGGCTACCGTGGCCGCATGGCCATCCACCCAGATCAGGTGGCCGTGTTCAATGAAGCCTATTCGCCCAGCGCGGCCGAGTTGGCGCATGCGCAGCGCATCGTCGATGCCTTCGCGGCGCAGCCCGATGCCGGCACGCTGAACCTCGATGGCGCAATGATCGACAAGCCGCATTTCACGCAAGCCCTGCGTACCCTGGCTCAGAGAGATTAACGATGGACTTCACTGTCAGCGAAGACCAGCGCGCCGTGCGCGAAGGCGTGGCCGCGGTCATGAAACGCTTTGACGATGAATACTGGCTGGCGCGTGACGAAGACGGTGAATTCCCGCGCGAGTTCCACCGCGCCATGGCGCAAGCCGGCTGGCTGGGCATCACCATGCCCACCGAATTCGGCGGCGCCGGCCTGGGCGTGAGCGAGGCCGTGGTCATGCTGCATGAAGTGGCCAGCCACGGCGGCGGCATGGCCGCGGCCAGCACGGTGCACATCAATCTGTTCGGCCCGCACCCCATCGTGGTGTTTGGCACGCCAGCACAAAAGGCGCGCTGGATTCCGCACCTGGTGCAAGGCGTTGATCAATGCGCCTTCGGCTTCACCGAGCCCGACGCCGGCCTGAACACCACGGCCATCAAGACCTTCGCGCAAAAGGTGCCGGGCGGCTATGTGGTGAATGGCCAGAAGGTGTGGACCAGCACCGCGCAGGTGGCCAGCAAGATCATGCTGTTGACACGCACCACGAAGCTAGAAGACTGCGCCCGGCCCACCGACGGCATCACGATTTTCTATACCGACCTGGACCGCAGCAAGATCGAGGTGCGGCGCATTCCGAAGATGGGCCGCAAGGCGGTGGACAGCAATGCCATCTTCATCGACGGCCTGTTCATCCCTGATGAAGACCGCATCGGCGAAGAAGGCAGGGGCTTCAGCTATATCTTGCACAGCCTGAACCCCGAGCGTTTGCTGGTGGCGGCCGAGGCGATAGCCATTGGCCAAGACGCGCTGCGCCGTGCCACCAAATACGCGCGCGAACGCATCGTGTTTGACCGGCCGATCGGCCAGAACCAGGGCATTCAGCACCCCTTGGCCGAACGCTGGATGGCGCTCGAAGCCGCGTGGGCCATGACGCTGAAGGGCGCCTGGATGTACGACCAGAAGCAGCCCTGCGGCGCCGAGGCCAACGCCGCCAAGTTCCTGGGTGCGCGCGCCGGCTTTGAGGCTTGCCTGCAAGCGGTGTTGACGCATGGCGGCTTCGGCTATGCCAAGGAATACCACGTCGAGCGGCTGCTGCGCGAGGTGACCATCACGCGCATCGCGCCGGTAACGGAACAGATGATTTTGTCGTTCATCGCCGAAAAAGTGCTCGACCTACCCAAGTCCTATTAGAGGCTGACCGTGTTCAAACGCGAGCTGTTCAACGAAGACCATGAAGCGTTCCGCGACATGGTGCGGCGCTTCATCGCCAACGAGATTGCGCCGCACCACGACCAGTGGGAACAGCAGGGCATGGTGCCGCGCGAACTGTGGCTGAAGGCCGGCGCGGCCGGCCTGCTGTGCTGCACCGTGCCCGAAGCCCATGGCGGCGCGGGGGTTGACTATCTGTTCGACGTGGTGGTGTTCGAGGAAATGGCGCGCTCGGGCTTTTCCGGCCCGGGCTTCATGATTCACTGCGATCTGGTGGCCACCTACATCGCCAGCTTCGGCAGCGAGGCGCAGAAGAAAAAGTGGTTGCCGTTGATGGTGCGCGGCGAAGCCATCGGCTCGCTCGGCATGACCGAGCCGCATGCGGGCTCTGACCTGAAAGCCATCCGCACCAAGGCGGTTCGCCAGGGCGATGATTTCGTCATCAACGGCCAGAAGGTGTTCATCAGCAACGGCCAGTTGTGCGACGTGATCGTGCTGGCCACCAAGACCGACAGCGCGGCCGGCGCCAAGGGTGTGACGCTGTTCTTGGTCGACACCCATCTGCCCGGTTTCAGGCGCGGCAAGAACTTGCGCAAGCTGGGCATGAAGGGGCAGGACACTTCAGAGCTGTTCTTCGACGACCTGCGCGTGCCCGCCAGCGCCATGCTGGGCGAAGAAGGCAAGGGCTTCGAGCTGATGATGACCAAGCTGGCGCAGGAGCGCCTGGCGCAGACCATCCGCTCGGCCACGGTGTGTGAAACAGTGATCGCGTACACCATCGAGTACACCGCGCAGCGCAAGGCCTTCGGCAAGACCATTGGCGAATTCCAGAACACCCAGTTCAAGCTGGCCGAACTGCACACCGAGGCCGTGGTGGGCCGCCAGTTCACCGACAAGTGCATCGCCCAGTTCATGAAGGGCGAGCTCGACGCGATCGACGCCGCCATGGCCAAGATGTGGCTCAGCAACCTGCACTGCAAGGTGGTGGATGAATGCCTGCAACTCTTCGGCGGCTGGGGCTACATGTGGGAATACCCGATCGCCCGCGCTTATGCCGATGCGCGGGTGGTGAAGATTGCCGGCGGCAGCATCGAGGTCATGAAGCACATCATCGGCCGCCACCTTTTTGCCCAACACAAGCCGCACAAACACGCCGGTGTGGCCGGCATCAACCCCACCTGAACAAGGCCTGCACATGACACCGTCCACCTTCCGCGCCGATGTCTTGAGCGGCAAGCGCATTCTCATCACCGGCGGCGGCACGGGCCTGGGCAAGGAACTCGCTCGCGCCTTCGTGGCACACGGCGCGGCGGTGTTCATTTGCGGCCGGCGCGAAGCCGTGCTGCAAGAGGCGGTGGCCGAACTGAAGGCCGCGGCGCTGCATGGCGGCAGCGTTGAACACCATATTTGCGATGTGCGCGATGCGGCGCAAATCGACGCCATGGTCGAACGCATCTGGGCCGGTGGTCCGCTCACCGGTTTGGTTAACAACGCCGCGGCGAATTTCATTTCGCCCAGCATTGACATCAGCCCGCGCGGCTTCGAGGCTGTGCGCTCCACCGTGATGGACGGCGCCTTGCACAGCACGCTGGCGTGCGGGCGGCGCTGGATCGCACAGGGCCTGCCGGGCTCGGTGGTGAGCATGCTCGTGACTTGGGTCTGGACCGGCTCAGCCTACGTGCTGCCCAGCACCATGGCCAAGACGGCTGTGCATGCGATGACGCTGTCGCTGGCCGTGGAATGGGGGCGGCACAACATCCGCGTCAACGCCGTTGCGCCCGGCCCGTTCCCCACCGAAAGCGCGTGGGAAAAACTGGCCCCCATTCCCAAGGCCAACGTCGGCGCCGCATCCAGCGATGAAGTGCCGATGCAGCGCTTCGGCCGCATGCCCGAGCTGTGCAACCTGCTGATCTTCTTGCAGGCCGATGGTTGCGACTACCTCACCGGCCAGAACATCGCCATCGACGGCGGCCACCACCTGGCCGCGCCGAGCACCT
>JAYUHT010000178.1:0-5902 GCA_043766725.1 Burkholderiales bacterium
ATGTAGCGCTCGAACTCGCGAAGCTCTTCCATCAAAGCTCACCTCTTGCTTGAAGAAGTGCGCATAATGCCTTGATTTCGTTAACACAGTAAGACTAGGCAGGGCGATGCGTGCTTGTGCCGGCATAGCATGCATCGTCAGAAAATCAACTGGAGCCTCATCATGACGTTCGAACTCACCGGCTTTGCTGGCAAGGTGGCGCTGGTCAGCGGTGCCGGGCGCATGCGCAGCATCGGCCGGCCCATCGCCGTGGCCCTGGCGCGTGCCGGGTGTGATGTGGTGCTGACCGGCAGCGGCCGCGCGCCCGAGCGCTACCCGGCCGACGAGCAGGCCGCCGGCTGGCGCGATGTCGACAGCGTGGCCGATGAAGTGCGCGCGCTGGGCCGGCGCGCGCTGGCGCTGGTGTGCGACGTGGCCGATGCCGCCGCGGTGAATGAACTGGCTGCGCGCGTGCAGGCCGAGTTCGGCCGCGTCGACTTTTTGGTGAACAACGCCGGCTCGCACCGCGGTGAAGACCGCCAGCCGGTGGCCGAACTGCCGATCGAACAATGGCACCGCGTGCTCAACGTCAACCTCGACGGCACGTTCTACATGTCGCGCCGTTTTGCGCAAGACATGCTGCGCCAGGGCCCGGGTGGGGCCATCGTGAACATCAGCTCGGTGGTGGCGCGCATGCTGCTGCCCAACTCGGCGGCGTACTCGGCGTCCAAGGCCGCCATCAATGCGCTCACCACCATCATGGCCGGTGAACTCGGGCCGCATGGCGTGCGCGTCAACGCCGTGGCACCGGGCCTGGTCGACACCAGCCGGATGGACGGCATGCCGCGCGGCGCGGCGTGGGATGCCTACATCCGCCAGGGCATTGCGCTGGGCCGCTGCGGCAGCGGTCAAGACATCGCCAACGCAGTGGTGTTTCTGTGCAGCGAACAAGCCGCCTGGTTGACCGGGCAGGTGCTGCATGTGGATGGCGGCGCCTTTCACGGCCAGCGCATGTGAGAGCTGCGTCAAGCCGCTCACGGGCATGACCTACCATGCTCGCCCGCCTTGAAACTGCACCTGCACCTGAGCCCAGCATGACCGCTCCCCACCGCATTCCCGGGCACCGCTTCTTGCATTCACCCGGGCCCACCCGCGTGCCTGAAGCCGTGCAGCACGCCATGAGCCAGCAGCCCATGGACTTGGGCGACCCGCGGGTGGATGAACTCATCCGCGATTGCGAGCAAGGCTTGAAGGGCTTGATGAACGCCGGCGCCGCCAACGTCTTCCTCTACGCCGCCAACGGCCACGGCGCATGGGAGGCGGTGGTCAGCAACATCGCCGCGCCGGGCCAGGCGGTGCTGGTGGCCGGCACTGGCCACTTCTCCGAGAGCTGGGCGGTGCAGACCGAAACGCTGGGCGTGCGTGTCGTGCGCACGCCGTGGCGCGAGGGCGAATCGATCGACGCCGCGGCCATCACCGACGCGCTGCGCGCAGATGTGAAGCGCGAGATCGTGGCCGTGTTCGTGGTGCACACCGACACCGCCAGCGGCGTGACCAGTGAACTGGCGCCGCTGCGCCAGGCGATCGATGACGCCGGCCACCCGGCGCTGTTCGTGGTCGACGTGGTGGCCTCGCTCGCCGCTACACCGTTCGACATGCAGGCGCTGCGCGCCAACGTGGTGCTGGGCGCTTCGCAAAAAGGCTTGATGGTGCCGCCGGGGCTGGCCTTTGTGGCTGCCGATGAGCAAGCCATGGCGGTGGCCCAACGCAACCGCACGCCGCGCTTCTATTGGGACTGGACGCTGCGTGCGAATGACCTGAGCTACCGCAAGTTCTGCGGCACGCCGCCGCACGCGCTGTTGATGGGCCTGCGCGCGGCGCTGGGGTTGATCAGCAGCGAAGGCCTGGCGAACGTGTTCGCCCGCCACCGCCTGCTGGCCGGCGCCCTACAGGCCGCCGTGCAGGGCTGGTCGCAGGCCGGCACGTTGGACTTCTTTGCGCGCCAGGCTGCGGCGCGCTCCGTCTCGGTCACCACCATCAAGGTGGCCGCGGGCTTCGACCCCGAAGCCCTGCGCACGCTGGCGCGCGAGCGCTTCCAGGTGGCCATGGCCGGCGGCCTGGGCCCGCTGGCCGGACGCGTGTTTCGCATCGGCCACCTGGGCGACCTGAACCCGGCCATGGTGCTGGGTTGCCTGGGCGGCATCGAGGCGGCCATGCAGGTGCTCAAGCTGCCGCATGGCCCGGGCCTGGCGCACGCCGTGGCGTACCTGGCCGCGGGCTCCGAGGCGCTTGCCCCCGGGCCAGCGCAGTAGTGGCGCGTCTGCTACCGTCGCGCCCCTTCAAACGCCCGCCCTCCCCCATGGACAGCATCACCCAACGCCTGGCCAACCTGCCCGACAAAGCGCTGGCACAGATGCAGCGCGGCGTTGAAAAGGAAAGCCTGCGCGTCGATGCCCAGGGCCTGCTGGCCACCACGCTGCACCCGGCGCTGCTGGGCTCCGCGCTGACCCACCCACACATCACCACCGACTACAGCGAAGCGCAGCTGGAGTTGATCACCGGCGTGAACGGCAGCGCGCAGGCCTGCGTGGACGAACTCGTCCGCATCCACCAGGCCACCTACCCAGCCATCGGTGACGAATTGATGTGGGTGTCCAGCATGCCGTGCCAGTTGCCGGCGGATGAGTTGATTCCCCTGGGCCAGTTCGGCAGCTCGAACATCGGGCGCATGAAGACCGTGTACCGCATGGGCCTGGGCCACCGCTACGGGCGGCGCATGCAAACCATCTCGGGCATCCACTACAACTGGTCGATGCCCGGCGTGGGCGACCAGGCTTACTTCGATCTGATCCGCAATTTCCGCCGCCACTTCTTCTTGCTGCTGCTGCTGTTCGGCGCCTCGCCCGCGGTATGCAAGAGTTTTGTCGATGGCCGTGAGCATGCCTTGCAGCCCTTGAGCCCGCACACGCTGTTCATGCCGCACGGCACGTCATTGCGCATGGGCCGCCTGGGCTACCAGAGCGACGCCCAGGCCACGCTGGCGGTGAGCTACAACAACCTGGAAAGTTACGCCGCGTCGCTGCACGAGGCGCTGACCCGGCCCTACCCGGCCTATGAAGCCATCGGTTTGCGCGGCCCCGGCGGCGAGTACCGCCAGCTCAGCACCACCTTGCTGCAAATCGAAAACGAGTTCTATGGCGCGATCCGGCCCAAGCGGGTGATCCGCCGCGGCGAGCGGCCCTTGCATGCGCTGCGCGAGCGCGGGGTGGAATATGTTGAAGTGCGTTGCATGGATCTGGACCCGTTCGAAACCGTCGGCATCGCGGCCGACACCATGCGCTTCATCGACATCTTCTTGCTGCACTGCCTGCTGCACGACAGCCCGCCCGACACGCCGGCCGAGATCGCCATGCTCGGCGTGAACCAGCACCAGGTGGCAGCGCGCGGGCGTGAGCCAGGCCTGCGCCTGCTGCACGGCGCCGGCCAGGTGAGCCTGCTCGAATGGGCACAGCACCTGCTGCAACAGTGCCAACCCATTGCGCAGCGGCTGGACGCCGTGCACGGCCACGGCGTCCATGCCCAGGCCTTGGCCCAGGCCAGTGAACGCCTGCTCAACATGGCCCTGTTGCCCAGCGCCCGCGTGCTGGCCGACATGGCCGCCAACCACGGCGATTCGCACCTGGCCTTCGTGTCGCAGCGCAGCCGCCAGAACCGTCGCGCGGTGCTCGAGCTGCCGTGGCCGCAGGCGGCGCAACATCCGCGCAGCAGGCGGCGCAGGCGTCGCTGCGCGCGCAGGCCGAAGTCGAGGCGGCCGATGACACTGACTTCGAATCTTTCCGGCAAGCCTACCTGGCCACGGCACGCTTGTTGCCCAGCGCTGGGCAGCAGGCAGTTGACGCGCCGGTGCGTTGATGCCAGCCTCATTTGTTTGCTGCGCGATGCTCATGTAGCGGCATCGGGCATGCACTGAGCGGAGGCGCTGGCCTCAACGGCTATAGTCCTTTCGAGCCTGGCCGCACGCGGCCATGCCGGTGGCCCACGAGGCCAACTGCCTAACACGAACAACCCGGCTGGTGGCCCGAACAGGTGTGCCAAGCACGCGGAGGAAACAAGTGGATTACGCCCAGCAACAACGTAACCCGGGCAAGCATCTGAGCGGGTTGACGGTGGTCATCGTGCTGCACCTGCTGCTGGGCTGGGCCCTGGTCAGCGGCCTGGCGCGCAAGGTGGTCGATGTCATCAAGGCACCGATCGAAACCAAGATCATCGAAGAGGTGAAGCCGCCGCCGCCGCCGCCGCCCGAAAACCTGCCGCCGCCGCCCAAGTTTGCGCCGCCGCCACCGTCCTTCGTACCGCCCCCCGAGGTCAACGTGAACCCGCCGCCGACACCGGCGCCCTCGATCACCACCACGCAGGTGGCGCCGCCACCGACGCCGGTGACGGTCGCTCCGCCGGCACCGGTGGTGGCTGCCGTGGCGCCGCCGGCGCCGCGCGTGGCGGTGCGCACCGAACCCAAGATCGACTTTGCGGGCGCCTGCGACAAGCCCGAGTACAGCAGCGCCGCCCGGCGCGCCGAAGCCCAGGGCAGCGTGACCGTGCTCTACACGATGGACACGAGCGGCGTGATCAACGAAGCCACGGTCGAGAAGTCGTCCGGTCCGACGCGTGAACACAAGATGCTCGACCGGCTCACCCTCGAGGCCATCAAGGCTTGCAAAGGCAAACCCGGCACGCTGGACGGCAAGCCCGAAAAGCTGACCGCACGCGTCGTCTACGTCTGGAAGATCACCGACTGAGCCGATGCGCCGTTTTCACTCACCCTTCGCGCAGCCTCTGGCGCAGCGCGACCCGTTTCCCCTGGAGTCCACATGTCTATGAACCGTTTCATCACCGCCCGCTCGCGGGCCGCCAAGTCCCTGGCCATGCTGCTGGCGGGGTTTGTGCTGTCGCTCAGCCTGCCGATGGCGGCCTTCGCGCAGGCCGCTTCGGCGCCGGCCACAGCAACGGCGCCCACCCCGACGCCGACGCCGGCCCCGGCCGCCGCGCCGGCGATGCCGGTGATCACCGAAGAGGCGGTCGACAACCCCTACGGCCTGAAGGCGCTGTGGACCCAGGGTGACTCTGTCGCCCACACCACGCTCGTCATCCTCACGATCATGTCGATGGCCAGCTGGTACGTGATCTTCACCAAGCTGATCGAGCAGCGCTCGATGCTCAAGAGCGCGCGCGCTTCGGCCGACACGTTCTGGAAGGCGCCTTCGGTCAAGGCCGGAGTCGGCGCGCTCGAAGAAGGCTCGGCCTTCCGCTTCATCGCCGAGCAGGGCGTCAAGGCCAGCGAGCACCACGAAGGAACGATGGTCGAGAGCATCGACAAGCACACCTGGATCAGCATGTCGGTCGACCGCTCGGTGGGCAACATCCAGAACCGCCTGCAGGACGGCATGGCCGTGCTGGCCACGGTGGGCTCGACGGCGCCGTTCGTGGGCCTCTTCGGCACCGTCTGGGGCATCTACAACGCGCTCGTCAAGATCGGCATCAGCGGCCAGGCCTCGATCGACAAGGTCGCCGGCCCGGTGGGCGAGTCGCTCATCATGACCGCCATCGGCCTGGCCGTGGCGGTGCCTGCGGTGATGGGCTACAACTGGCTGCTGCGCCGCAACAAGGCCGTCATGGACCAGACCAAGGCCTTTGCCGGCGACCTGCACAACGTGCTCATCGCAGGCAAGCGTTGATTCGCATCGCCGCCGCCTGCCTCACTGAAAGCCGGGAGCCCAGCCCATGGCCATGAACGTTGGCGTCTCGTCGGAGGACGGCGAGCCCGAGCTCAACAACACCATCAACACCACGCCGCTGGTGGACGTGATGCTGGTGTTGCTGATCATCTTCCTGATCACGATCCCGGTGGTCACGCAGACGATCAAGC
>JAYUHT010000179.1:0-5901 GCA_043766725.1 Burkholderiales bacterium
CAACACCCGGCGCGAACACTGCTTCGTCGCGCTGCGGAGAGCGGGGCCGCCTCGCGCCGGCCTGGGCGTCGGCGGCTGCCGAGCCCTTCCAGATCCACACCGCATACTGACTGAGGCAGACCACATGTACACCGCCAAGGGACAACTCGACGCCGGCGCACTGCTCAAGCAATACAGCCCGCTCGTGCGACGGCTGGCGCACCAGATGATTGCCAAGCTGCCGGCAAACGTGGAGGTCGACGACCTCATCCAGGTCGGCATGATCGGCCTGAGCGACGCGCTGACCCGCTTCGACGCCAACCAGGGTGTGCAGTTCGAGACCTTCGCCACCCAGCGCATACGCGGCGCCATGCTCGACGAGCTGCGTGGCAACGACTGGATGAGCCGCGGCGACCGCCGCCACCAGCGCAGCATCGAGTCTGCGGTGCACAAGCTGGAACAGCGCCTGGGCCGCGCGCCGCATGAAAGCGAGATCGCCGCCGAGATGGGCCTGGCGCTCACGGCCTACCAGGAACTGCTGGGCAAGGTGCGTGGCACCCAGCTGGTGTGCCTGGAAGACATGAGCGGCGACGACGGCGACGAGGACTTTCTCGACCGCCATGTGTTGAGTGACGAGATCAACCCGCTGGCGCTGCTGCAAGACCGGCGCATGCGCGAGGCGCTGGTGGCCGCCATCAAGCTGCTGCCTGAACGCGAGCAGTTCGTGATGAGCATGTACTACGAAGAAGACATGAACCTGAAGGAGATCGCCGCGGTGATCGGCGTCACCGAGAGCCGCGTGTGCCAGTTGCACAGCCAGTCGATCGCGCGGTTGCGCGCCAAGCTCAGGGAATGGTGAACTGTTGAAGTAGTGAACTCAGGGCGTCAACTCGACATCCACCACGGTGGCCGCAGGTGTGGCAGCGGCCGCGTCGGCCGCGGCGGCGGCCTTGAGCACGAACTCGAAGCAGGCACCGCCGCCGTCAACACCTTGCGCGCTGACGCTGCCGCCGTGGCGCTCGATGATGCGCTGCACGATGGTCAACCCGATGCCGGTGCCGGAGTAGTCGTGGGCCGAGCGCAGACGGCGGAAGGGGTGGAACAAGGTCTGCGCCTGATCGGGCGGGAAGCCCACGCCGTTGTCGACCACACGCACGCACATGCGCCCTTCTGGTTGGCCTTCGGCTTCCACGCTGACCAGCGGTGCCAGGGAGTCGCGCGTGAACTTGGCGGCATTGCCCAGCAGGTTGGCCAGCACGATCTTCAGCGCCGCGGCCGAGCCTTCGACCCAGATGCCGTCTTGTACCGCCCACTGCAGCGGCGCGCTGCGCACCAGATCGGGCAGCTCGGCCACCACCTCCTGGGCCAATGCGCTGAGATTGACCACCTCGCGCGGCATGGGCAGCAGCGTGGAGCGCGCCAGCGCCATCAAGGCTTCAACCAACTCGTTCATTTGCGACGCCGCCTGGATTTGCAGCGACAACAACTCTTCGTCTTCGGCACGCAACTGGCCTTGCAGCCGGCTTTGCAGCAAGGTGGCCAGACCTTGCACATGGCCGATGGGGGTGCGCAGCTCATGCGCAAGCTGGCGCGCAAAGGCGTCGAGGTCGGCATTGAGCTGCTGCAATTCGTGCGTACGCTCGGCCACGGCGCGTTGCAGGGTTTCGTTGTGGCGCATCAACAGCCGTTCGGCTTCTTTGCGTGCAGTGATGTCACGGCCCACGCCGTGGTAGCCGCGGAAGCGGTGCTGGCTGTCAAAGCGCGGCACGCCGCTGACTGAAAACCACACGAAACGGCCCGGCCGCACTTCGAGTTCGATTTGCAGTGAACGGAACGGGCGGTGGGCTTCAAGGTCGGCCCGGTGCTCGGCCCATTGCTCGGGGGTCAAGGCATTGCCATAGGCGTCCCAACGCGTCTGGCCTTCCACTTGCTCCAGCAAATTACCAAACCGCTGGCGCAGTTCAGGGCGCAACGGCAGCAGCCGGTGTTCTCGGTCGGTTTCCCAGTACCAGTCGCTGGCCAGCCCCACCATGGTGGACCAACGCTGCTCGTTGGCCAGCAAAATCTCGTGCGCCAGCTTGCGCTCGCTCACATCACGGCCCACGCCCTCATAGCCGAGGAGGCTGCCTTGCTCATCGAGCCGAGCGCGCCCACTCAGCGACACCCAAACCAGACCCGGGCCGCGTTGCGCAGCGACCTGAAATTCGAGGTCTCGAAACGGTATCTGCTTGGCCAGGGCATCGTGAAAATTGCGCCAGCCGCCAGGGGGTGGGCGGAAGAAGGCGATCTGGTCGTGGCGGTGGCCGAGCACATCTTCCACCTGCCAGCCTTGCTCGGTGAGGAAGGGCGCCGAACGCGACAGCCAGCTGATGCGGTGTTCAGCATCGGTCTCCCAATACCAGTCGGCCGATAAATCGGCCAGCGCCTGCCAGCGCCGTTCGGACTGGCCCAGCACGCTTTCCACACCATTGGCCAAGGCGCCAAAGGCTGACGGTGCGCTGTCTTCATCGCGCAGGCCCTTCACGGCAGATTGCCAGGCGCCGTTGCCCAAATCGTCGGAGAACTGGTGCAGCGACTGGCCCAGGCGGCGGCGCTCGCGCCACAGGTTGGCCACGCCGGCCAGCAGCGCCAAGGCCAGCACGCCCATCAACAGCACTTGCCACAGGTGTGCGCGCGCCAGCTGCTCATCGCTCAGCTCGCGCACCGCTTGGCTCAGCGCGGCGGCGGTGCCCACCTGGCTGCGCAGCGACTGCAAGACCGCCGCGGTGTTGCCTTCGCGGGACAGGCGGGCACGCAGCAGCGTCCACTGCTTTTCAAGCGTCACCAACTCCGGCGCGTTGAAGTTGGCCTGTGCCAGCTCCACGCCCACCGCGGCCAAATGGTGGTCGAGCACCTGCACGGCGCGCACCAACTCAGGGGGCAGGTCAGCGGGCGCCGGCGCGGCGCTGACCAAGGCCAACTCCAGCCGCAGGTGGCTGGCATGCAACTGTTCAGCACTGTGCAGCGGCGACAGGCCCGGCGGGCGCAACAGCACGGCAAACATCAATGCCACGCAGGCCAGCAGCAGCGCCCACAGCGTCAAGCGCGTCGGCCCGAACAGGCGATGGGCTGGGGCATTGCCACCCGGCACCTGAGCGGTGCGCCTGGCAGGGTGGGCGGAGTGCTTGTTTCCCAACGGTTTATCGATCGATCAAGGGCCCATCAACAAGCAGGTCTTGAGGGGCTCCTCAGGGTTCTTCGGCTGCGGCTTCAAATGACCGCTGGTTTGAGCGGCGATTGTGTCCAGCTTTGATGATGCCGGCAACTGGCGACGCGGCGCGTTTGGCGCATCAAGCCAGCGGTTTGGTGCCGTGCGGCCCTGGCCGGCCGCACCGAGCGTTAACTATTCACGCCAGCAACAGGCCGCGGCGTGGCAAGGCGGCAGCACCACCGGCGCTGGAATAGAGCTGCTCCGGGGGCGGCGCGGGCAGCAGTATTTCAAGCGCGCGTTGCTGCGCGGCCTGAATGCGGGCCACGGCCTGGCGCTGCGCGCCGGCCTGTGCACCCAGGTGGGCGAGGCGCGCACGCAGCGCCAAGCCGTCACCTTCGCGCAGTGCGTGCGTCAGCGGTGCGGCCAGCCGTGCCAGCTCGCGTTGCAGACCGTCGCACTGTTCATTCATGGCCACCAAATCTTGTTCACGCAGCGCCGAGCCCAGTTTGGCCAGCGCCGCCTCGACCGCGCTCAGCGCCAGGGCAGCGCTGCTCGGTGGTGGGCTGTCTGGGCTGGGCATGGGGCCGTTCAGTTCGTGCGCTTGCCGAGCAGTTCGGCGGCGTTGGCGATGAGCTTGTCGGCGATCGCCTCGGCGTCGATCTGGTAGCTGCCATCGCGAATGGCCTGGGCAACGCGCTGCACCTTGGCGCCGTTGAAATCCGCCGCCGCTGCCTCAACGCCCAGGGCGCTTGAAGACAACTCCACCTTGGCGCTGGGTTCGCCCGCGGCGGCGCCTTCGGCCTTGCCCTTGCGGCTCGTGCCGCCGGCCGCCGGGGCGGTGGGTTTGGTGTCGATGGGACCAATCTTCATGGTGTGCTCCGGTGCGGCGGGGCCTGGTTGGCGCCGCCCTTCATGACATGCTCGTGGTATCGGACTGGCCGCGGCTCGACTTGAGGCCCGGGCCTGAACTCTTTGTACCCACCCCCGTGACTGAGGGGTGAGTATCGTTGTAGTGGCGCATCAAAGCTCGACCTCGACGCGCTGCTGCCCGGCCGCCACGCCGCTGAGCACCTGGCCGCCTTCGGTGCGCACGCGCACCCGTGTGCCTTCCAGGCCCGCGGTCAGCGCCTGCGCCGTGGCCGAAACGCTGAAGCCCGGGCCGCGCGCCACCACTTGAACCATGTCGCCGGCCGCAAACCACAGGCGCGTCTTCAGGTCACTCCCACGTACCGCAGTGCCGGCCTGCAGGGCCAGGCTCAGGCTGCGCCCGCGCAGCGCGTCGAACTGGTTCACGGGCGGCTCGTTGGCCGCCGCCCAGTCCACCGTGGATAGCTGCAAGTGACTTTCATTGAGCGCCGTGCCGGCCGGCAGTGCTTGCTTCAGCACCAAGGCCGGCGCGAAAACCTTCACCGTCACCGGCAAATAGACATTCCAAGGTTTGCTGCCTTCAAGGCAACGCAGCCCCACCCGTGTGCGGCCCCAGGCCCGGGCGTTGGCGGGCAGGTAGGCCTGAACCTTCTGGCACGGGGCCAATTGCAGCCGCGCGTCGAGCGCGCCCACTTCGAGTTCAAGCCGTGCACCGGGCAAGGCTTGCGCAGCCGCTTGTTCAACCAGGCTGCGCGCCTGCTGCGCCCAGGCCGGGTCGTCGCCGGCGTGGGCCGTTGTGGCCAGCAAACCCAGCGCCCACGGCGCCACCCCGGCTGCCCGGTGCAGCCAGCGGTTACGGTTGGGCAATGACTTTTTCACGCTTGCAACTTTAGTTTGCCGCGTTCATGCCGGGTGGGAGATTTGCCGGGTCAAGCCGGCCCTGTTTGCATCACCTTTGGCCGCTGCCGCTGCCCACAATGCCCCCGCATCGGGCCATGTCTTGCAGGCCCGCACGGGGAGTGGCCATGATCAACCGCCTGACCGATGGGCTGGATTTCCAGGCGCAGGCCTTGAACCTGCGCTCGCGGCGCCAGCGCCTGCTGGCCAGCAACATCGCCAACGTCGACACCCCCGGGTACCAGGCGCGCGACCTGGACTTTGCCAGCGCGCTGCGCCAGGCCAGCGGCGAAGCCGGCCCGGGCAACAGCTTGGCCACACCGCACGCGGCGCATCTGTTGGCGCGCAATGACGTCGGCGCCAACGCCACGCTGCGCTATGCGACGGCCAGCCAGCCCGGCCTGGACAACAACACCGTCGACATGGACCGCGAACGCGCCAGCTTTGCCGACAACACGGTCAAGTACGAAGCCACGCTGCGCTTCATCAATGCCGGGGTGCGCAACATGCTCGACGCCATGCGCAGCCCCAATCAAGGCTGATTGAAGAAAGGGTTGTCACATGAGTTTGTTCAAGATTTTTGACGTCAGCGGCAGCGCCGCCAGCGCGCAAAGCCAGCGCCTCAACGTGGTGGCCTCCAACCTGGCCAACGTCGATGCCGTGGCCGGGCCCGACGGCAAGGCCTACAAGTCGCGCTACGTGGTGTTCCAGACCGAGGCCATGGGCGACGCCACGGCCAACGGCGTGCGTGTGTCCACGGTGGGCGAAGACAACAAGCCCGGGCGCAAGGTGCACGACCCCAAGCACCCCGCGGCCGACGCCGAGGGCTACGTCACCTACAGCAACGTGAGTGCGGTGGACGAGATGGTGAACATGATCTCGGCCTCGCGCTCGTACCAGAACAACGTTGAGGTCATGAGCACGGCCAAGAACCTGCTGCTCAAGACCTTGCAGCTTGGCCAGAGTTG
>JAYUHT010000180.1:0-5884 GCA_043766725.1 Burkholderiales bacterium
GATGCCGCCGGCGGTGACGATCAAACCTTCGGCCGCAATGATTTCAGTGCCCGGGCCGATGACGATGTCCACCCCCGGCTGCACGTCGGGGTTGCCGGCCTTGCCGATGCGAAAGATACGCTGGCCCTTCAAGCCGATGTCGGCCTTGACGATGCCCCAGTGGTCAATGATCAGCGCATTGGTGATCACGCAATCGGCCGCCTCATGGTCACCGGGGCCATTGATGCGCTGCGACTGGCCCATGCCGTCGCGGATGGTCTTGCCGCCGCCGAACTTCACTTCTTCACCATAGCCGCCGGCTGCATTGGTCAAGTCGCGTTCGACTTCAATCAGCAGATCCGTATCCGCCAGGCGAACACGGTCGCCCGTGGTGGGGCCGAACATTTCGGCGTAAGCGCGTCTTCCAATCGTGGCCATGTTCACAGCGCCCCTTGCACCAAGCCCCGAAAGCCCCAGACCTCGCGCGCGCCTGCATAGTCAACCAGTTCCACCGTGCGTTGCTGGCCGGGCTCAAAGCGCACTGCGGTGCCGCTGGCAATGTTCAAGCGCATGCCGCGCGCGGCGTCTCGATCAAAGCGCAGCGCCGCATTGGTTTCGGCAAAGTGGTAGTGCGAGCCGACTTGAATCGGCCGGTCGCCCGCGTTCTCGACCACCAGCGTGTGCGTGCGCCGGCCAGGGTTGATGGCAATGTCGGGCCCATCGGTGAAAAGTTCGCCTGGCGTCATTTGCGTGCGCCTCATGCAATGGGTTGGTGCACGGTGACCAACTTGGTGCCATCTGGGAAGGTGGCTTCAACCTGGATCTCGGGGATCATGTCGGCCACGCCATCCATCACGTCTTGCATGCCCAAAACTTGGCGCCCGGCGCTCATCAATTGCGCCACCGTCTTGCCGTCGCGCGCGCCCTCCATGATGGCCGCGCTGATGAAGGCCACCGCCTCGGGGTAGTTCAACTTCAGCCCGCGCGCGCGGCGGCGTTCGGCCAGCAGCGCGGCGGTGAAGATCAACAGCTTGTCCTTCTCGCGCGGGGTCAGTTCCATGGTGGGCGTGGTGTTGTGTATCAGGCGCTGTGACGGTGCAACGAACATTGTGTGAGCAATTGCGGTGCCAAGGGTTTTCAGCCAGTGGCACGGCGCTTGCGTTTGAGCTTGAGTCTTCAACCCACAAGCTCAGATGAGCCCGCCAGGAGTAGCCCCCATGAACCGTCGCATGACCCTTGCCGCCGCCGCAGCAGCCGCCCTTTGCATGACCCTGCCCACGCAGGCGGCCGACACCATCAAGGTCGGTGTGCTGCATTCGCTGTCGGGCACCATGGCCATTTCAGAAACGGTGTTGAAGGACACCGTGCTGATGGCCATCGAAGAAATCAACGCCAAGGGTGGCGTGCTGGGCAAGAAGCTCGAAGCCGTGACGGTGGATCCGGCTTCGAACTGGCCGCTGTTCGCCGAAAAGGCGCGCCAGCTGATCAGCAAAGACAAGGTCGCCGTCACCTTCGGCTGCTGGACCAGCGTGAGCCGCAAGAGCGTGCTGCCGGTGTATGAAGAACTCAACAGCCTGCTGTTCTACCCGGTGCAATACGAGGGCGAGGAGCTGAGCAAGAACGTGTTCTACACGGGCGCGGCGCCCAACCAGCAGGCCATTCCGGCGGTGGAATATTTGATGAGCAAAGACGGTGGCGGCGCCAAGCGCTTCGTGCTGCTGGGCACTGATTACGTGTATCCGCGCACCACCAACAAGATCCTGCGTGCCTTCCTGAACAAGCAAGGCATCACCGACGCCGACATCCTGGAGGAGTACACCCCCTTCGGCCACAGTGACTATCAAAGCATCATCGCCAAGATCAAGAAGTTCTCGGCCGAAGGCAAGAAGACGGCCGTGGTCTCCACCATCAATGGCGACAGCAACGTGCCCTTCTACAAAGAGCTGGGTAACCAGGGGCTGAAGGCGACTGACGTGCCCGTGGTGGCGTTCAGCGTGGGCGAAGAAGAACTGCGCGGCGTGGACACCAAACCGCTGGTGGGCCACCTGGCGGCATGGAACTACTTCATGAGCCTGAAGAACCCGGCCAACACCGCGTTCACGCAAAAGTGGGCGGCCTATGCCAAGGCCAAGGGCATTGCCGGCCACAAGGACAAGCCGCTGACGAACGACCCGATGGAAGCCACCTACATCGGCATCTACATGTGGAAGCAGGCGGTTGAAAAGGCCAAGAGCACCGACACCGACAAGGTGATCGCCGCCATGGCCGGCCAGACCTTCACCGCGCCGGGCGGCTTCACCAGCACCATGGACAAGAGCAACCACCACCTGCACAAGCCGGTGTTCATCGGCGAGATCAAGGCCGACGGCCAGTTCAACGTGGTGTGGAAGACCAGCGGCCCGGTGCGCGCCAACCCCTGGAGCCCCTTCATTGCCGGCAACGACAAGAAGAAGGACAGCCCCGAGAAGATGTAAGGCGAGTGCGGGCGCCGATCGCTGATTCTGTGCCTGCTTCACCAACAACGCAGCACGAAGACTGTGATCCGAACCCTTGCCGCCCTGCTGCTGGCCTTGCTGGCCGTGCTGGTCATAGCCCTGTGGCCCGCACCGGCGCATGCCTTGCCGCAGGCGCTTGCTTACCGCCTGGCCGTGGGCGATGGCGATGAGCGCGTCAAAGCATTGAACGATGCCGTGCAGGCCGGCGACCCAACGCTGGCACCCTTTCTTCAAGCCCTGCTCGACGACGCCGTAAAGGTGGCCGCCGGCAAGGCCTATGTGATCCAAGGCGAGCGCGCCACCGATGCCGCCACCGGCCAGGCCACGCCGCTGCCGCCAGGCGCCGAAGACGTGATGAACAACAACCGTTTGCGCCGCGAGCTGCAAGAGGCCTTGAGCCTGCTCGCCCTGCTGGCGCCCGACGCCGCCACCCGCCAAGCCGCGATGGCGAAATTTGGGCAAAGCATGGATGCCGACCAGGCCGCACTGCTCGACAAAGCCCTGGCGCTGACGCCCGATGCACGCATCAAGGCCGAGCTGAGCCAACTCAAGGCCCGCGCGCTGACCCAAGCCGCCCACGGCAAGCGCACCCAGGCTTGGGGCGAACGTTTGGGGTTACTTTTTACCGGCGCCAGCCTGGGCAGCATCCTGCTGCTGGTGGCCCTGGGCCTGGCCATCAGCTACGGGTTGATGGGTGTGATCAACATGGCGCACGGCGAGCTGATGATGATCGGCGCCTATGCCACCTGGCTGACGCAGAACGCCGTGCGCGCCTACGCGCCGGCTGCGTTCGACTTTTATCTATGGTTAGCCGTGCCGGCTTCGTTCCTGGCCGCTGCCGCGGTGGGCGCGGTGCTGGAGCGCGGCGTGATCCGCTTCCTCTACGGCCGGCCGCTGGAAACGCTGCTGGCCACCTGGGGCATCAGCCTGATGCTGATGCAGACCGTGCGCTCGCTTTTCGGAGCGCAGAACGTGGCGGTTGAGAACCCGGCGTGGATGTCAGGCGGCTGGCAGCCGTTGCCCAACCTCACGCTGCCGTTCAACCGCATCGCCATCATCGTCTTCGCGCTGCTCGTGCTGGGCGGCGTGGCGCTGCTGATCGCGCGCACCCGGCTGGGCTTGTTCGTGCGCGGCGTGACGCAGAACCGGCGCATGGCCTCATGCGTGGGCGTGAACACGGCGCGGGTGGACACGCTGGCCTTCGCGCTGGGTGCGGGCATTGCCGGGCTGGCTGGTTGTGCGCTGTCGCAGGTGGGCAACGTGGGGCCTGATCTCGGCCAAAGCTACATCGTCGACGCCTTCATGGTCGTGGTGCTGGGCGGCGTGGGCCAGCTCGCCGGCACGGTGTGGGCCGCCTTGGGCCTGGGCGTGCTGAACAAGTTGCTGGAAGGCGTGGCCGGCGCGGTGCTGGCCAAGATCATCGTGCTGGTGTTGATCGTGGTGGTGATTCAAAAACGCCCGCAAGGCCTGTTCGCGGCCAAAGGGCGGAGCGTGGAAACATGACTGCCCCCTTCCGACGGCCCGGCGAAGCCAGTTCCGTGGTGGTCGCTTGGCTTCCCGTTCTGGCGGCGCTGCTGGTGGTAACGGTGCTGGTGCCCGTGCTGCACCTGGCCCTGCCGCCTGAGCATGTGCTGCACCTCAGTGCCACCACCGTGGCGCTGCTGGGCAAGATGCTGTGCTTTGCCATCTGCGCGCTGGCGATGGATTTGATCTGGGGTTACACCGGCATCCTCTCGCTCGGCCATGGCCTGTTCTTCGCGCTCGGCGGCTATGGCATGGGCATGTATTTGATGCGCCAGATCGGCCGCGACGGCAACTACCAAAGCGAGTTGCCGGACTTCATGGTCTTCCTGAACTGGAAGGCCCTGCCCTGGCATTGGGCCTGGAGCGATTCGTTCATCGCGCAGATGCTGCTGGTGGTGCTGGTTCCCGGTCTGCTGGCCTTCGTGTTCGGCTGGTTCGCGTTTCGCTCGCGCATCAAGGGCGTTTACTTTTCCATCATCACGCAGGCGCTGACCTACGCTGCAATGCTGCTGTTCTTTCGCAATGAAACCGGCTTTGGCGGCAACAACGGCTTCACCGATTTCAAGCGCCTGCTCGGAGCGCCGATCACCACACCGGGCATGCGCGTGTTGCTGTTTGCCCTGAGCGGCGCCACCCTGATCGGCTTTTATGTGATGGCGCGCGCCATCGTCGCCAGCAAGGCCGGGCGCGTGTTGCAGGCCATTCGCGACGCCGAGGGCCGCGTCATGTTCAGCGGCTACAACCCGCTGCACTACAAGCTGGCGGTGTGGGTGCTGTCGGCCGTGATGTGCGCCATTGCCGGCGCGCTGTACGTGCCGCAGGTGGGCATCATCAACCCGGGTGAAATGTCGCCTGCGGCGAGCATCGAAATCGCCATCTGGGCCGCGGTGGGCGGGCGCGGCACGCTGATCGGGCCCATCGTCGGCGCCTTCTTTGTGAACGGCGCCAAGAGCTGGTTCACGCAGGCGTTTCCCGAGGTCTGGCTGTACTTCCTGGGCGCGCTGTTCATCGCCGTCACGCTGTTCCTGCCCCATGGCCTGGTCGGCCTGGCCCGGCTGCTGCGCAAGAAGGCCGCATGACGCCCGATCTGCTTGAAGAAGGCGCGCGGCGCCGGGCCGACATGGCCAAACGCCAGGCTGCACAGGGCAGCAGCGGTGGGCGCGAAGCGGCCTTCGGCCGCCTGGTGACGAACAACCTGCCCGACTTCACCCACGGCGTGGCCTTGTACCTGGACGACATCACCGTCAGCTTCGACGGCTTCAGGGCGCTGAACGCGCTGAGCTTGCAGATCAACGTGGGCGAGCTGCGCTGCATCATCGGCCCCAATGGTGCGGGCAAGACAACGATGATGGACTGCATCACTGGCAAGACCCGGCCCGACGCCGGCCACGCCTACTTCGGCTCGACGATTGACCTGCTGCGCCTGAGCGAAAGCGAGATTGCGCAGGTGGGCATCGGCCGCAAATTCCAGAAGCCCACGGTGTTTGAAGACCTGAGCGTCTTCGACAATCTTGAACTCGCGTTGCAAGGCGACCGGCGCGTTCGCGCCGCGCTGTTTGCGCGTTTGAGTGCGGTGCAGCGCGACCGCATCGGCGAGGTGCTGCACACCATTCACTTGGCTCACGAGGCGCAGCGCGCGGCGGGGCTGCTGTCGCATGGCCAGAAGCAGTGGTTGGAGATCGGCATGCTGCTGGCGCAGGACCCCAGGCTGCTGCTGCTGGACGAGCCGGTGGCCGGCATGACCGATGAAGAAACCGAGCGCACCGCCGAGTTGTTTTTGTCGCTCGAAGGCAAGCACAGCCTGGTGGTGGTGGAGCACGACATGAAGTTCGTCGACCAGCTCACCCAGGGCCGCAAGAAGGTGACGGTGCTGCACGAGGGCAGTG
>JAYUHT010000181.1:0-5882 GCA_043766725.1 Burkholderiales bacterium
CGAGCCGCGCGCGCTGGGCATCAAACCCTCGTCGCGCCCACGCACGGCGCGGTTAGACATGGGGCAGATGCTGCGCGGCGCCTTGAGTCACCAGGCGCAGATGGTGGCGCGCATCATCAAAGAACTGCCCGGCACCGCCGGCACGCTGGGCAAAGCGGCGAAGCAGGCCCTGGCGGGAACCAAGCTGCTGGGCGGCCCGGGCTCCGGCAATCAGCTTGGTTTGGCACCGCGCACGGCGCTGAACGTGTCGGTGAGCGAAGGGCGTGCGTTCGCGGCGGTGAGTTGGCCGCTGGTCGAGTTGAAGGCGCTGGGCCGCGGCCATGGCGCCACGCTCAACGATGTGGTGCTGATGCTGTGCAGCACCGCGCTGCGCCGTTACTTTGCGGCGCGTAAGGCCTTGCCGAAGAAGTCACTCATCGCTGCGGTGCCGGTGTCGCTGCGCGCGCCCGGCGACACCACCGCCGACACGCAAGCCTCCATGAGCCTGATCAGCCTGGGCACCCACCTGGCCGACCCGGCCAAGCGCCTGGCCCACATCATGGCGGCCACGGCGTCGATGAAGAGCACGCTGGGCAGCGTGAAGGGCATCTTGCCGACAGACTTTCCCTCCATCGGCGTGCCCTGGTTGCTGGAGGCGCTGACCGCGCTGGTCGGCAAGGCCAAGGTGGCCGAGCGCTTGCCGCCTGTGTCCAACTTGGTCATCTCCAACGTGCCCGGCCCGGCCGTGCCGCTGTACATGGCCGGCGCGCGCATGCTCAGCAATTTCCCCACCTCCATCGTCACCCATGGTGTGGCGCTGAACATCACCGTGCAAAGCTACAACGGTGCGCTTGATGTCGGCCTGATGGCTGACGCCGCCGCCATGCCCGACGTGCGCGAACTGGCCCAGGGCCTGCTGTTCGCGCTGGACGACCTGCGCGCGCTGCCCCAGCCCGAGCCACCGGCGCCTGCCGGGCTGGCGCGCGGCGCCCTGCGCCAGGCGCGCAAGGCGGTGTGGGCGGCAATGGACGCGGCGGTTGGCGTGGCGGTCGGCGCCGCCACCGATGGCCTGGCGCGCGCCGCCGGGAAGCGGGGTGCGGGTGGCCTGGGCAGCCTGGCGGGTGACATGGCCCGAGGCATGGTCAAGACCGCGCTAGGCCGCCCGGCCCGGCCCGCAACCAAGCCACGGCGCAGCAAAGCGTGAGCTACTTTTCTCATCCCACCCAGGGGTCTGCAGCAACGCCGCCTGGTGACGCGCTCAAGCCACCCAACTTGCTGCTGTTGCTGTTGGAAGGCCGCGCCCCGTGGGAGGCCGCGGCGTCGCTGGCGGCCAGCCCGTGGCTGGCGCGCCTGCCCAAGGGTGATGGCCACCCCGTGGTGGTATTCCCAGGCCTGGGCGCGGCCGACCTGAGCACCTCACCGCTGCGCCGCTTCTTGCGCCACAGCGGCTATGCGCCGCATGCCTGGGGCCAGGGCCTGAACTTCGGCCCTCGCGCCGGCGTGCTCGAGGCCTGCCGCAAGCTGGTGCGCGATGTGGTGCAACGCAGCGGCCGCCCGGCCAGCCTGGTGGGCTGGAGCCTGGGCGGCATCTATGCGCGCGAATTGGCCAAGGAAATGCCCGAGCTCACGCGTTGTGTCGTCACCCTGGGTGCGCCGTTCGCGGGCCACCCCAAGGCCACCAACGCCTACCGTCTTTTCAAGCTGGTCAACGGCGGGTCTCCCGATAGCGACCATGGCCTGCTGGCGCAGATCCGCAGCGCCCCGCCGGTGCCCACGACCTCGATTTTTTCCAAGAGCGACGGCATCGTGGCCTGGCCGTGCAGCGTGAACGAGGCCGGCGCGCGCACCGAAAACATCGAGATCGTGGCCAGCCATGTCGGCATGGGCCTGAACCCGCTGGCGCTGTACGCCCTGGTCGACCGCCTGCGCCAAGCGCCGAACGACTGGCAACCGTTCCATGCCCAAGGCGCGCGGCGCTGGTTCTTCAAGACCACGCCATGAAGCTGCGCGCCAACGGCATTGACATTGAAGTCGAAGTACACGGGCCGGAAAACGCCACGCCGCTGCTGCTGATCATGGGCCTGGGCATGCAGCTCACGGCCTGGCCCGATGAAATGGTGCAAGGCCTGGTGGCGCGGGGTTTTCGCGTCATTCGCCATGACAACCGCGATGCCGGCTTGAGCCAGCAGTTTGATCATCTCGGCGTGCCCAACCTGGCGCTGGCCAGCGTGCGCCACCTGATGCACCTGCCGGTGACCGCACCCTACACCTTGGCCGACATGGCCGCCGATGCCGCCGGCGTGCTCGATGCGCTGCACCTGCCCAGTGCCCACGTTTGCGGCGCTTCGCTGGGCGGCATGATTGCTCAGCACCTGGCCGCCACGCAGCCGCAGCGCGTGCGCAGCCTCACGCTGATGATGACCACCTCGGGCGCGCGCCGCCTGCCGCAGCCCAGCCTGCGCGTGCGCAAGGCACTGATCACGCCGCCGCGCAGCCGCGAGCCGGCGGCGGTGGTGGAACACCTGACCAAGCTCATGGCCATCATCGGCAGCCCGGTCTACCCCAGTGACCCCGAACGTTTGCGCCAGCGCTTGCACGCCGCCGTGTTGCGCGCCTACCGCCCGGCCGGCACGGCGCGGCAATTGCTGGCGGTGGTGGCCGATGGCGACCGCTCGCCCTTGCTCGGGCGCATCAAATCACCCACCTTGGTGCTGCATGGTGACGCCGACCCCTTGATTCCGCCCGGCGCGGCGCAGCAGCTGTTGCAGCACATTGCTGGGGCGCGGCTCGACCTGGTTCCCGGCATGGGGCACGACCTGCCGCTGGCGCTGCTGCCGCGCATCGTGGCCGGGGTGGCCGGTGTGGCCGCTGCAGCCAAGCAAACCGCCGCAGCATGAACGAGGTGCTCAATGACGCACGCAGCGACGTACATAACGTCGCCCTCGACCTGGCGCTGTCTGCCGCTCTGGGCCGCTACCGCGCCCGCCACCCGGCCAGCGCGCGCCAGCTCGAAGAGGCGGCGCACGTCATGCCCGGCGGCAACACCCGCAGCGTGCTGTTCCAGGCCCCATTCCCGCTGACCATGGTGCGCGGTGAAGGCTGCTGGCTGTGGTGCGCCGACGGCCACCGCCACCTTGATTTGCTGGGCGAGTTCACCGCCGGGCTGTACGGCCACACGGCGCCGGCCATCCGCGCGGCCATCATCGGCGCGCTCGATGACGGTTTGAGCCTGGCCTCGCACACACAGCGCGAAGTGGCGTTGGCGCGCGAGATCACCCAGCGCTTTGAGTCGATGGCGCTGCTGCGCTTCACCAACAGCGGCACCGAGGCCAACCTGCTGGCCCTGGCCGCGGCGCTGGCCTTCACCGGCCGGCGCAAGGTGCTGGTCTTCGAGGGCGCCTACCACGGCGGCGTGCTGGCCTTTGGCGGCGCGGCGGCGTCGGTTAACGTTCCACATGAGTGGATTCTGGCGCCCTACAACAACCTGGCTGCCGCCACCGAAGTGGTGCAGAGCCAGGGCAGCGAGTTCGCCGCCATTCTGGTGGAGCCCATGCTCGGTGCCGGCGGCTGCATTGCCGGCACGCCCGAGTTCCTGCACGGCCTGCAAGCGCTGGCGCGCGAAAGCGGCGCGCTGCTGGTGCTGGATGAAGTGATGACCTCGCGCCTGAGCCTGGGCGGGCGCCAGGCGCAGCTCGGCCTGGCGCCGGATCTCACCACCTTGGGCAAGTACTTTGGCGGCGGCCTGTCGTTCGGTGCCTTTGGCGGCCGGCGCGAGGTGATGCAACAGTTCGACCCACGGCGCCCCGGCGCCCTGGGCCATGCCGGCACCTTCAACAACAACGTGCTGAGCATGGCCGCCGGCCTGGCCGGGTTGCGCGAGTTGTGGCAGCCGGCGGCCATCAACGCCCTCAACGCCCGCGGTGATGCGCTGCGCGAGCGCGGCAACGCCCTGTTTGCGCAGCGCGGCCTGGGGCTGCAATTCAGCGGCCTGGGTTCGGTGATGAACTTGCACCCCACGGCCCACCCTGTGCACAGCGCGGCCGACCTGGCCGGCTGCGATGCGCGCGTGCGCGACCTGCTCTTCTTTGCCTTGCTCGAACGCGGCATGTTCATGGCCCGGCGCGGCCTGGTGGCGCTGTCGCTCCAAGTCGGCGACGCCGAAATCGAGCTGTTCATGGCCGCGCTGGAAGGCGTGCTGGATGCCCACGCCGCCGTGCTGCCCGCCGCGAGTTGAACCGAACAACGTTTCACATCACCCTCATGGACGAGCACCACGCTGTCGCCGAATCCCGCGCCTGGGTGGAGCGCGCCGTGATCGGCCTGAACCTGTGCCCTTTCGCCAAGGCGCCGCAGGTCAAGGGCTTGGTGCGCTACGTGCTATACGCCGCCGATTCAGTTGAGGGCCTGCTTGCCAGCCTTGTGGCAGAGCTGAAGCTGCTGGCACACGCCGCGCCGGAGGAGATCGAAACCACCTTGCTGATCCACCCCGGCGTGTTGCACGACTTTCTCGACTACAACGAATTTCTCGATGTGGCGGAAGCTGCCGTGGCTGATCTCGATCTGCAAGGCGTGATCCAGGTGGCCAGCTTCCACCCGCGCTACCAGTTTGCCGGCAGCGCTGCCGGCGACATCGAAAACGCCACCAACCGTTCGCCTTACCCCACGCTGCATCTGCTGCGCGAAGCCAGTGTGGAACGCGCGGTGGCGGCGTTCCCGCAGCCCGAGGCCATCTTCGATGCCAACCAGGCCACACTGCGCGCGCTGGGTGCCCAAGCCTGGGCAGAGTTGCAGCAGGCGTGCCGCGATGACGCCGCGGCGGTGCTCGAACCCGGCGCCGAACCTTGAGCCGGAGGGTCAGCCGGGGTTCGACCCGATGGGCGTTTCAGCCAGCAGCCAGGCGATGGCCGCGCCCACGGTGAGGTCGTCTTCGGCGCCGAAGCCGTGCCGGCGCAGGTGGCCCTGGCGGTCGATCAGTACCAGGCTGGGCGTGCCTTGCATGCCGTAGGCGCGCATCGTCTGCGGGATCGGCTCGCCCGCGTTCAGGGTGGGCGCATCCACCCCAACCGGGAAGCCCACGCGGTATTCGTGCAAGAACGCGGCCAGTGACACCGGTGTCATCGCGGCGTGATGTTCGAACACCGTGTGCAGCCCCACCACCGCCACAGCGTGGCCGGCAAACTGGCGTTGAATGCGCTGCGCCTGCGGCAAGCCGTGCTGCACGCAGCCCGGGCACAGCATCTGAAAGGCGTGCAACACCACCACCTTGCCGCGCAGCGCGCTCAACTGCAAAGACCCGGCGTGGTTGAACCACTGGCTGGTGTGCCACTCGGGCGCGGGCAGGCCCGGCGGCTCAAGGCCGAATGCGGCGGGGTGGGGCATGTCTGGGCTATGTCAGGTGCGTGCTCTCTGAACGGCGAGCATGACAATGCCGGCAGTGGCTGGGTGTTGTGTAAGCGGGCAAGGTAAGCGGGCAAGGTAAGCGGGCAAGATAAGGAGGCAAGTGATGCAGGCCGTGATGTTCGATGATTATGGTGACGACTCGGTGTTGCAACTGCGCGAGATTCCCGCGCCGTTGCCCGGGCCGGGCGAAGTGCAGGTGCAGGTCACGGTCGCCAGCCTGAACCCGGTGGATTTCAAACTGCGCGACGGCATGCTGCGTTGGCTGCGGCGCCCGAAGTTGCCCGCCATCACCGGCAAGGATTTCGCGGGCCAGATCAGTGCGCTCGGGGCGGGCGTCACGGGGTTTCAGGTCGGCCAGCGGGTGTTCGGGTCGATCGACCCGATGCCAGGGCACGGCAGCTGCGCCGAGACCCTGGTGATCGGCACCGGCCTGATCGCGGCCACGCCCGACAGCGTCAGCGATGAGGTGGCCGCTTGCCTGCCGGTGGCGGCGGGCACGGCGC
>JAYUHT010000182.1:0-5873 GCA_043766725.1 Burkholderiales bacterium
AGACCAGGATCGCGGTGTCCTTGCCCGGGCCGCCGTGGGTGGAGGCGTCGACGATGGCGAAGGTGTCGAAGAAGGCATAGACCATGTTGATCACGAGCAGGAAAAACGTGGTCGGCGACAACAGCGGGAAGATGATGGTCCAGAAGCGCCGCGAGGGGCCGGCGCCGTCGATCGCCGCGGCTTCAATCAAGCTCTTGGGGATGGATTGCAGGCCGGCCAGGAAAAACAAGAAGTTATAGGAAATCTGCTTCCACACCGCGGCGGCCACGATCAAGGCCATGGCGTCATTGGCCGTGAGCAGGTGATCCCACGCATAGCCCATTTGCTGCAAGCCGAAGGCCACCACGCCCATGGGCGAAGCGAACATGAACAACCACAGCACGCCAGCCACCGCCGGCGCCACGGCATAGGGCCAGATCAACAAGGTCTTGTAGATGGAAGCACCGTGCAACACGCGGTCGGCCATCACCGCCAGCAGCAGCGCGATGGTCAGGCCGCTGGTGGCCACCAGGATGGAAAAGACCGCCGTGGTCTTGAACGAGCCGAGGTAGCTTTCGTCAGCGAAGAGTTGGCGGAAGTTTTCCAGGCCCACGTATTCGGTGACGGTGCCGAAGGCGTCTTGCGACAGCACGCTCTGGTACACCGCCTGGCCCGCCGGCCAGAAGAAAAACACCCCGATGATGAACATCTGGGGTGCGATCAACAGCCAGGGCAACCACGGGCTGCGGAAGGTGACGCGCTTTTCAGTGGCCAATCTTCAACCGCGCATCGTTAACGTTAGAGGAGATTGTCATCAACCCTTGTTGGCTTTCTGGAAGCGTTCCAACTGCTCGTTGCCGCGCTTGACCGCATCGTCCAGGCCTTCCTTGGTGCTTTTCTTGCCGCTCCAGATGTTCTCGGTTTCTTCGTCGATGATGGTGCGAATCTGCACGAAGTTGCCCAGCCGAACGCCGCGCGACTTGTCAGTGGTCTTGCGGATCATCTGCGTCACCGAGACATCGGTGCCGGGGTTCTGTTTGTAGAAGCCTGATTTCTCGGTCATCTCGAAAGAGGGCAACGTGACCGGCAGGTAGCCCGTGCGCTGGTGGCTGGCCGCGGCCACATCGGTCTTGGAGATGTGCGCAAAGAAGCCGGCCACGCCCTTGTAGTCGTCGGCCTTCTTGCCCGACATCACCCACAGGCTGGCGCCGCCGATCACCGTGTTCTGCGGCGCACCGGCCACATCAGGGTAGTACGGCAAAGTGCCAATGCCGGCAGCGAACTTGGAGTTGCGCTTGATGTTTCCGTACAGCGCCGACGAGCCCGTGGCCATGGCGCATTCGCCCGAGACGAACGTGGCGTCGGCCGCATTGCCGCGGCCCTTGTAGATGAACAGTCCCTGCTTGGCCATGTTGGCCAGGTTGTCGATGTGGCGCACATGCAGCGGGGTGTTAAAGGCCAGGCGCGTGTCCAGCCCGGCAAAGCCGTTGTTCTTGGTGGCGAACAAGGTGTTGTGCCAGGCCGAAAAGCTTTCAAGCTGGGTCCAGCTGATCCAGCTGGTGGTGAACGGGCACTTGTGGCCGCTGGCCTTGAGCTTGGCCGCGGCCAGCGCCACCTCGGGCCCGGTGGTGGGCGGTGCATCGGGGTTCAGGCCGGCGGCCTTGAAGGCGTCTTTGTTGTAGTGAAAGACCGGCGTGGAGCTGTTGAAAGGGAAGCTCAGCATCTGGCCGTTGGGCGCGGTGTAGTAGCCGGCCACGGCGGGCACGTAGACCTTGGGGTCGAACTTCTGGCCGGCGTCGGCCATGACCTTGGCCACCGGCACGATGGCGCCCTTGCTGGCCATCATGGTCGCCGTTCCCACATCGAAGACTTGCAGGATGTGCGGCGCGTTGCCCGAGCGGAAAGCGGCGATCGCGGCCGTCATCGATTCGTCGTAGCTGCCCTTGAAGGTGGCCACCACCTTGTAGTCTTTCTGGCTGGCGTTGTATTCCTTGGCCAGGTCGTTCACCCATTCGCCCAGGGCGCCGCCCATTGAATGCCACCAGTGGATGTCGGTTTGTGCCCGGGCAGGCAGGCTGGCCAAGCTGGCCGCCAACGCAACGGCCAGGAACAGGGGTTTGGTCTTCATGGGTTCTCCAACACACTTGAGTTTGCTGGGCGCAGGTGCGCCCGTTTCGCGACACGGCGTTTCTGTCATGGATGGCCCGTGCCGGGGAAGGGGGATAACCCTTCGCGCACAGGCCTGCCACACCTAGCGGGCCGGCGCAGCGCCGTGGTGCTGCGTTAGTATCGCCGGCCCAATTCGAGCGCGGCCGCGCCCAAGCTGCGCCGCCACCCCAGGCCCTCTGGCGCCTGTTTGCGATGAATGCACCCCAAGCTCACTTGACAACGGCCTTGCCTGAGGACGATGCGGTCGACGTGCGCGCGCCGCGGCTGCGCGAGATTCCCTACAACTACACCTCGCTGTCGGACCGCGAGATCGTCATTCGCCTGTTGGGTGAACGCGCCTGGTCTTTGCTGGACAAGCTGCGTGCCGAGCGCCGCACCGGCCGCTCGGCGCGCATGTTGTATGAGGTGCTGGGCGACATCTGGGTGGTGCAGCGCAACCCTTATCTTGAAGACGACCTGCTCGACAACCCGCGCCGGCGCGCGCAGTTGATTGAAGCGCTGCAGCACCGCCTGGGCGAAGTGCAGCGACGCCGCGAGCCTCAGGGCGACAGCGCGCGCGACGATTGGGTGGGCGAGTTGCTGACCCTGGCCACCCAGGCGGTGACGGACTTCGCCGCGCAGTTCCGCACCGTGTGGGATTTGCGCCAGCGCGCGCGCAAAGTGCTGGGCCGGCGCACCGCCAAAGACAACATCAAGTTCGATGCCCTGTCGCGCGTGAGCCATGTCACCGACGCCACTGACTGGCGCGTGGAATACCCCTTCGTGGTGCTCACACCCGACAGCGAAGGCGAGATGGCCGGCCTGGTGGCCGCCTGCATCGAGCTTGATCTGACCATCATTGCGCGTGGCGGCGGCACCGGCTACACCGGCGGGGCGATTCCCCTGGCCTGGCGCAGCGCGGTGATCAACACCGAAAAGCTCGAAGCCATGAGCGAGGTGGAACTCATCAACCTGCCCGGCGTGCCCCAACCCGTGGCCACGGTGTTCAGCGAAGCCGGCGTGGTGACGCAGCGCGTGGCCGACGCCGCTGAACGCGGCGGTTATGTCTTTGCTGTCGACCCCACGTCGGCCGAAGCGAGTTGCATCGGCGGCAACGTGGCCATGAACGCCGGCGGCAAGAAGGCCGTGCTGTGGGGCACCGCGCTGGACAACCTGGTGTCGTGGCGCATGGTCACGCCCGATGCGAAGTGGCTGGAAGTGGCGCGCTTGAACCACAACCTGGGCAAGATTCACGACGTGGATATGGCCAGCTTTGAGCTGCGCTACTTTGACGCCACGGGCAAGGTGCTCGAACGCACCGAGCGCTTGGACATTCCCGGGCGCAGCTTCCGCAAGGAAGGCCTGGGCAAGGACGTGACCGACAAGTTCCTGTCCGGCCTGCCCGGCGTGCAGAAGGAAGGCTGCGACGGCCTCATCACCAGCGCGCGCTGGGTGGTGCACCGCATGCCCGCGCATGTGCGCACCGTGTGCCTGGAATTCTTCGGCCACCCGCGCGATTGCGTGCCGTCGATCGTCGAGATCAAAGACTTCATGTTCGCCCAGGCCAAGCTGCCTGGCGGGGCCATCTTGGCTGGCCTGGAACACCTGGACGACCGTTACCTCAAGGCCGTGGGCTACGCCACCAAGAGCAAGCGCGCCACCGGCACGGCCAGCGGCCTGCCCAAGATGGTGTTGGTGGGCGACATCGTCGGCGACGACGCCGATGCCGTGGCGCGTGCCACCAGCGAAGTGGTGCGCCTGGCCAATGCGCGCTCGGGCGAAGGCTTCGTGGCCATCAGCCCCGAGGCGCGCAAGAAGTTCTGGCTCGACCGCAAGCGCACCGCGGCCATCGCGCGCCACACCAACGCCTTCAAGATCAATGAAGACGTGGTGATTCCGCTGCCGCGCATGGGCGAATACACCGAAGGCATCGAGCGCCTAAACATTGAGTTAAGCCTGCGCAACAAGCTTGAGTTGACGCGCGCGCTGCAAGCGTTTTTGCAGCAAGGCAACCTGCCGCTGGGGCGCGCCGATGAAACCGGCCAGGTGCCCGGTGCGGAGCTGTTGGAAGGCCATGTGCTGCAAGCGCTGGCCTTGCTGGAACAGGTGCAAGCGCAGTGGCAGGGCTGGTTGCAGCGGCTTGATGAACAAGACGCCGCCAGCGGCCGCACGGTGTTCGCGCAATTGCAAGACCACACCTGGCGTGCGTCGTGGAAGACGCAAGTGCTCAAGCCGCTGCAAGCCGTGTTTGCCGGCGCGGCGTTCGCGCCCATCCTGGCCGAATGCGTGCGCATTCACCAAGAAGTTTTGCGCGGCCGTGTCTGGGCTGCGCTGCACATGCATGCCGGTGACGGCAACGTGCACACCAACATTCCGGTGAACAGCGACAACTACGCCATGCTGCAAACCGCGCATGAAACGGTGGCGCGCATCATGGCTTTGGCGCGGCGGCTCGATGGTGTGATTTCGGGTGAGCATGGCATCGGCATCACCAAGCTCGAATACCTCACCGACGCTGAGCTGAGCGGCTTTGCCGGCTACAAGCAGCGCATCGACCCCGAGGGCCGCTTCAACCGCGGAAAACTGTTGCGCAGCGCCGCTCCAGGCGAGCACGCGGCGGACTTGACTCATGCCTACACACCCAGCTTCGGCCTGATGGGGCATGAGTCGCTCATCATGCAGCAAAGCGACATCGGCGCGATCAGCGACAGCATCAAGGATTGCCTGCGCTGCGGCAAGTGCAAGCCGGTGTGTGCCACCCATGTGCCACGCGCCAACTTGTTATACAGCCCGCGCAACAAGATCCTGGCCACCTCGTTGCTGGTCGAGGCCTTTCTGTACGAGGAGCAAACGCGGCGCGGCGTGAGCATCCGCCACTGGCAAGAGTTTGAAGACGTGGCCGACCACTGCACGGTGTGCCACAAGTGCCTGAACCCGTGCCCGGTGAACATTGACTTCGGCGATGTTTCCATGGCCATGCGCAACCTGCTGCGCAAGATGGGGCAAAAGAGCTTTCGCCCGGGCAACGCGGCGGCCATGTTCATGCTCAACGCCACCAGCCCGGGCACCATCAAGTTCGCGCGCGCGGCCATGGTCGGCCTGGGCTTCAAGGCGCAGCGCCTGGCGCACGACGTGTTAAAGCTGGCCGCGCGCAAGCAAACCAAAGCACCGCCGGCCAGCGTGGGCGCCGCGCCGATCAAAGAGCAGGTGATTCATTTCGTTAACAAGAAGCTGCCCGGCGGCCTGCCCAAGAAGACCGCGCGTGCCTTGCTCGACATTGAAGACAAGGATTACGTGCCCATCATCCGCGACCCGGCGCGCAGCACGGCCGAGGCTGAGGCGGTGTTCTACTTTCCGGGCTGCGGTTCGGAGCGGCTGTTCAGCCAGGTCGGCCTGGCCACGCAGGCCATGCTCTGGCATGCCGGGGTGCAGACCGTGTTGCCGCCGGGCTACCTGTGTTGCGGCTACCCGCAGCGCGGCTCGGGCCAGTTCGACAAGGCCGAGAAGATCATCACCGACAACCGCGTGCTGTTCCACCGCGTGGCCAACACGCTGAACTACCTGGACATCAAGACCGTGGTGGTGAGCTGCGGCACCTGCTACGACCAACTGCAGGGCTACAAGTTCGAAGACATCTTCCCCGGCTGCCGCATCATCGACATCCACGAATACCTGCTTGAAAAAGGCATCGTGCTGGGCGGCGCCGGCGCCTACCTGTACCACGACCCCTGCCACAGCCCGATGAA
>JAYUHT010000183.1:0-5864 GCA_043766725.1 Burkholderiales bacterium
TTCCTTCATGCCCAGGTAGAACTCCTTGATGTCTTCCTTCTCGCGCAGCCGCGCGCAGGTGTCTTCCATCACGATGCGGCCGTTCTCGAGCACATAGCCGTGGTCAGCCACGTTCAGCGCCATGTTCGCGTTCTGTTCCACCAGCAGCATGGTGGTGCCGCGCTCGCGGTTGATGCGCACCACGATCTCGAAGATCTCGCGCGTGAGTTTGGGTGAGAGCCCCAGGCTGGGTTCATCGAGCAAGACGAGTTGCGGCGCGGCCATCAGCGCGCGCGCAATGGCCAGCATCTGTTGCTGCCCGCCCGACAGCAAACCGGCGTCTTGAGCGGCGCGCTCGCGCAGGATCGGGAAGTAGCCGTAGGCCGCTTGCATGTCTTGCGCCACGGCGTCGCGGTCGTGTCGCGTGTAGGCGCCCATCAGCAGGTTTTCGCGCACCGACAGCAGCGGAAAGACTTCGCGCCCCTCGGGCACATGGCTCAGGCCGCGTTGCACGATCAGCGCCGGGTCTTGTGCCGTGATGTTTTCGCCGCGGTAGGTGATGCTGCCCTTGCGTGGGTCGAGGATGCCTGAGATGGTCTTCAGGATCGTGCTCTTGCCCGCGCCGTTGGAGCCCAGCACGGTGACGATTTCGCCGCGCTTGACACGCAGGCTCACGCCGCGAATCGCCTTGATCGGGCCGTAGGCGCTTTCAACGTTGTTCAGCGCGAGGATGTTGCCGTCCCCATTCATGCCGGCTCCCGCCGCAAGCTGGACAAATCATCCGTCGAACCCAGGTACGCCTCGATCACCCCGGGGTGGTTCTGCACCTCTTGCGGCGTGCCCATGGCCAGCACCTCGCCCTGGCTCAGCGCCAACACGCGATCAGACACCTTGTTCACCAGGCTCATGTCGTGCTCGACCATCAGCACCGTGATGCCGAGTTCGCGCTGGATGTCGTGAATCCAGAACGCCATGTCTTCGGTCTCTTCCACGTTCAGGCCCGAAGACGGCTCATCAAGCAGAAGCAGCTTGGGCTCGGCGCACAGCGCGCGTGCCAGCTCCACCACCTTGCGCACGCCATAGGGCAGGCCGGCGATCATGCTGTCGCGGTGGTGTTGCAGGTCGAGCAGCTCGATCACTTCCTCGGCCTTGTGGCGCGCCGCCAGTTCGCCCTGGCGCGCCGCGCGCGTGAAGAATATGTCTTGCAGCAGGTTGCTGCGGCGGTGCGTGTGGCAACCGATCAGCAGGTTTTGCAGCACCGTGGCGTGCTCGAACAACTCGATGTTCTGAAAGGTGCGCGCGATGCCCAACGCGGCCACCTGGTGCGCCGGCTTGGCCACCAGGTCTTGGCCCTCAAATGTGATGCGGCCTTGTGTGGGCTGGTAGATGCGGCTGATCAGGTTGAACACCGTGGTCTTGCCCGCACCGTTGGGGCCGATCAGTGTGAACACTTCACCGCGCTGCACCGTGAAGCTGACGTTGTTCACCGCCACCAGGCCGCCGAAGCGAACGGTGAGGCCTTCGGCCACGATGAGGTCGTTGCCCAGCGTCATTTCAAGCGATCCGACTTTTGGAACGACTTCTGCCGCTTGAACATGCCCTGGCGATAGAACGGAAACAACTGCAAGTAGGTGCGAATCTTCAGCCAGCGGCCGTACAGGCCAAGCGGCTCGAACATCACGAAGGCCACCAGCACGGCGCCGTACACCACCGCTTGCAAACCCGGCGCCTGGCCGATCACCGCCGGCAGGTAGTCTTTGCCCAGGGCAATGAGCTGCGGCATGGTGATCAGGAAGATGGCGCCGAGGAAGGCGCCGTGCACCGAGCCCAGGCCGCCGATCACCACCAGCAGCAGCAGGTCGATCGACTGCACGATGCTGAACTGCTCGGGCGACAGGAACTTGATCTTGTGCGCATACAGCGCGCCGGCCAAACCGGCGAATACAGCCGACAGGCCGAACGACAGCGTCTTGTAGCGCGCCAGGTGAATGCCCATGCTTTGCGCCGAGACCTCTGAATCACGAATGGCCACGAAGGCGCGGCCAGTGGGCGAGCGCAGCAGGTTCAAGATGGCCAGCGTGCAGCCCACCGTGACCACCAGGCAGACGAAATAGAACTCGATGTCGCTGTCGACCTTCCAGCCGAACAACTCGGGCGTCTTGACATGCATGCCGGCATTGCCGCCGGTCACGCTTTCCCAGCGCGCCATGCCTTCCTCGACGATGAAGCCGAAGGCCAGCGTGGCAATGCCCAGGTAGATGCCCTTCACACGCAGCGCCGGCACGCCAATCACCACGCCCGCCGCGCCGGCCAGGCCGCCCGCGGCCAGCATGGCCAGCGGGAAAGGCCAACCCGCGCCGATGCACACCGCCTGGGTGTAGGCGCCCACGCCCAGGAAGGCCGCGTGGCCGATGGAAAACTGGCCCGTGAAGCCGGCCAGCAGCATGAGGCCCAGGCCGACCACAGAGTAGATCAACACAAACGTTAACTGCGCCAGCCAATAGTCGGGCAGCACCCAGGGCGCGGCCAGCAAGCACACGCCGAGCACGGCATACCAGAAGTGGTGGCCGCCGTGCTTGGCCAGCACGATGTCTTGTTCGTAGCGGGTCTTGAAGAGAAAGCGCATGGTCGGTGGTTGCTCAGACTTTCTTGCGCAGCTTCTCGCCGAACAGGCCGTTGGGCTTGACCATCAGCATCAACAGCACCACCGCGTAAGGCGTGATGTCCTTGAAGCCTTCGGGCAGGTAAAAGCCCGACAGGCTTTCCACCACGCCGATGATCAGCCCGCCCACGATGGCCCCGGGCAAGCTGCCGAAGCCACCCACCACGGCCGCGGGAAAGGCCTTCAGCCCAATGAAGCCCATGTTGGCATGCACGAAGGTGATGGGCGCCAGCAGCAGCCCGGCCACCGCCGCCACCGCCGCGGCCAGGCCCCACACCAGGCCGTTCAGGCGGCGCACTGGAATGCCCATGTAGTAGGCGGCAAGCTGGTTTTGCGAGCTGGCCTGCATGGCGATGCCGACTTTGCTGAACTTGAACAACGCATACAGCCCCAGGCATAACACCGCGGTGCAGGCGATCACCACCAGTTGCTCGTCGGCCAGCACCAGGGTACCGAGCTTGACCGTGCCGTCTTTGTAGGGCACGGGCAGGGTGTGGGTTTCGGTGCCGATCACCGGCACCATGGTGATCAGGCCGCGTGCGATGTAGCTGATGCCGATGGTGAGCATGACGATGGAAAACGCCGGCTGCCCGAGGATGGGGCGGATCAGCGCGCGTTCCAGCAGCACACCCAGGCCAGCCATCACCAGCACCGCGCCAGGCACGGCCAGCCAGAACGGCAGGCCCAGCATGGTCATGGCCGCCAGGCCGCAAAACGCACCCAACATCATCAACTCGCCCTGCGCGAAGCTGACGGTTTCGGTGGCCTTGTAGATGAGCACGAAGCCCAGAGCAATGAGCCCGTAGATGCAACCCTGGGCGACGCCGCTGATCAGCAGTTGGATGACTTGCACGAGGAAAGGGCGGCGCGGCGAAGCGGGGGGTTGAGGGCGGCGCGATGCTAGCGGCGGCCCCGGTGCGGTGCACTTGCGGAAAACGTGAACGCGCCCCCGCATCAGGGGCCTGCACTGGGCGGTTCAGCGTGCCGGCAACAGCCGCGCCGGATCAACTGGCTTGCCCACGCGGCGAATCTCGAAATGCAGTTGCACGCGGTCGGTGTCAGATGAGCCCATTTCGGCGATCTTCTGCCCCTTGCGCACCACCTGCTCTTCCTTCACCAGCAAGGTCTGGTTGTGGGCGTAGGCGCTGAGGTAGGTGTTGTTGTGCTTCACGATCACCAGGTTGCCGTAACCGCGCAGATCGGCGCCGACGTAGACCACGCGGCCGGCGGCCGCGGCGTAGATCGGCTCACCGGCCTTGCCGGCGATCAGCAGGCCCTTGTTGCGCTGGTCGTCAAACGGTGTCGTCACGCTGCCCTGGGCGGGCCAGCCCCAGGCAACGTCTTCGTCCGATGCGGGCGTTGCCGGTGCTGGCGCCGCCGCAGCCGGTGCTGACGCCACCGCCGCGGGCGCTGGGCTCGCGGTGCCGGGCTTGATTTCGAGCACGCGTGGCTCTGCTCTGGCATCCAGTGGTCGCGTTTCAACCTGCGCCGCCGCCGCCACCGGGCGCACCGCCACGGCCTCGGGCTCGCTGCCCGGGCGCGCCACGCGCAGCACCTGGCCAACTTCAATCAGATTGGGGTTGTCGATGCCGTTCCAGCGTGCCACATCGCGCCAGTTCTGGCCGGCCTCCAGGCCAATGCGGATGAGCGTGTCGCCTGGCTTGACGGTCACGTAACCGGGCTTGCCCGCGTTCTCATCGCCCGGCCTAGCGGCCGGCGTGCCGGTGGTGGCCGGCGTGCTACCAGGCTGGGTGCGGCCGGCGCCGGCGCGATCTTCCACCGGGGCGCGGTAGCGCGGTGAGGCGCAACCCGCCAACACCGCCGCCACGCACAGCGCCACGCAAGCCGCCCCACTTGATCTGCCAACCTGCCGCATGCGCTCAAACCCTTGTGTCATTCGATGCCCGATTTTAGGGGGACGAAATGCACCGCCTCGTGCAGCGCGCGGTGCCACTGGCCGCCGCGCCGGTCGACGATGCACAGGGCCTGGCCTGCGCGCCCCGCGCCACTGAGCCGACCACTCAGCGGCGCCACCAGCCGCCCGCCTTCGGCGAGTTGGTCCAGCCAGGCCTGCGGCACATCGTCACCCCCGGCCGCAGCCACGATGGTGTCGAACGGTGCGGCGCGCGCATGGCCGTCACGCCCATCGCCATGCACCAGTTGCAAAGGGCCGCGCAAGCTGCCCGGCATGGCATGGCCCAGGTTGACTTGCGCCTTGTCGTGCAGCCCGGCGATGCGTTCGATGGACACCACGTGCTTGGCCAGCAGGCACAGCAAGGCCGTCTGATAGCCGCAACCGGTGCCGATTTCGAGCACCCGGCCCAAGTGCCCGCGCTGGCGCGCGCCGTCACCTTCCAACAGCAGGGCCAGCATGCGCGCCACGACCGATGGCTTGGAAATGGTTTGCTGCCAGCCGATGGGCAAACTGGTGTCTTCATAGGCCTGGTTGGCCAGCGCGGCGTCAACAAACTCATGCCGCGGCACATGCAGCAGCGCCGCGCACACCGGCTCGCAATGCAGGCCGGCGCTGCGCAGGCGCTGCACCATGCGCGCACGCACGGTCACGGAATCGAGACCCACGCCAGCCGGCGTGCCACGCTGGCGGGCATCGGCCGCGGCTTCGCGCAGCGGGCGCTGCGGGCGCAGCATGGCGCGCGGCGCCACGGCACGTGCCGCGCCCAGCATGGCGGGAAAGCCGGCCGCCTTGCGCGGCGGCTTGGTGGTCATGTGCGCCCGTTCATGCGGGTGTGACACTGGCCAGCGCGCGCCAACGATCCAGGCCGGCATGGTCAGTCAAGTCAACCTGCAGCGGCGTGATCGACACGCAGCCGTTGGCCACGGCATGAAAGTCAGTGCCCGGCGTGGCATCGAGCGCAGCGCCGGCCGGGCCGATCCAGTAAATGGTTTCACCGCGCGGGTTGGTTTGCTTGATCACCGGCGCGCTCGCATGGCGCCGCCCCAGGCGGGTGATGCGCCGCGGCAGGCTTGCCGCGTCGGCATGGTTCGGGATGTTGACGTTGAGCAGCCATGGCCCGGCGGGCAAGCCCTCTTGCAGCAGGCCCTGCACGAACGAACGCGCCAGGCGCGCCGCGGCATCGAGCTGGCCCCAGCCTTTGTCGACCAATGAAAACGCAATCGCCGGCACGCCGAACAAGTAGCCCTCCATGGCCGCGGCCACGGTGCCTGAATACAGCGTGTCGTCGCCCATGTTGGCGCCGTTGTT
>JAYUHT010000184.1:0-5857 GCA_043766725.1 Burkholderiales bacterium
GACGGCCTGAGCAAGCCCACCGCGGCGCGGGTGATGAGCGTGGCCGGCCCGGGCCAGACCCTGCTCACGGCGGCGGCACGCGAGGCGCTGGGTCAAACCGCGCTGCGCCTGGTGTCGCACGGCCATTGGCGCGCCAAGGGGCTGGCCGAACCGCTTGAACTGTTCGAGCTGTGCGACGACGATTCGCCCCTGCGCCCGCCGCCCGATGCGCAGAAGGTTTACCGCGTTGTGCGCCAGGGCGAGCTGTGGCTGCCCGTGCGCGAAGTGCGTCACAACCTGCCCGCCGAGCGCGACGCCTTCGTTGGGCGCCGCCACACCTTGCAAGAGCTGGCGCAACGCTACGAGACCGGGGCGCGGCTGGTGTCGCTGCTGGGCATGGGCGGCAGCGGCAAGACGCGGCTGGCCACCCACTTCGGTTGGGCCTGGCTGGGTGACTTCCCGGGCGGCGTGTGGTTTTGCGATCTGGCCAACGCGCGCACGCTCGACGGCGTGCTCAATGCCGTGGCGCAAGGGCTGGATGTGCCGCTGGGCAAGGAAGGCGCGGAAGCCCAACTCGGCCACGCCATCGCCGGGCGCGGAGCCTGCCTGGTGATCTTCGACAACTTCGAGCAGGTGGCGCGCCACGCTGAGGAAACAGTGGGTCATTGGCTTGAACTCGCGGCCGAGGCGCGCTTTCTCGTCACCACGCGCGAAGTGCTGGGCATTGCCGGCGAAGAGGCCCTGGCACTTGCGCCGATGAGCGCCGCCGACGCCCAGGCCTTGTTCATGAAACGCGCCGCTGCGGCGCAGCGCGGCTTCACGCCCACGGCCGAAGACCAGGCCGCCATCGGCCCGCTGGTCAAGCTGCTCGACGGCCTGCCCCTGGCCATCGAGCTGGCCGCCGCGCGCGTGCGCAGCCTGCCGCCGCGCGCGCTGCTGGCACGCATGAGCGAACGTTTCAAATTACTGGCTTCAAGCGGCAGCCGGCTAGACCGCCAGGCCACGCTGCGCGCGGCGTTCGATTGGTCGTGGGACTTGCTCAGCCTGCCAGACAAGGCGGCGCTGGCGCAGCTCGCCGTGTTCGAAGGCGGCTTCACGCTCGAAGCGGCCGAGGGCGTGCTCGACCTGAGCGCGTATGACGATGCGCCATGGATCGTTGACGCCGTGATCTCGCTGGTCGACAAGTCTTTCGTGCGCCCGCTGGCGGACGAACGCTTCGAGCTGCTGATTAGCGTGCAGGCCTATGCCCTGGAGCATTTGCAAACGCCTGAGCGCTACCCCGGCAGCGGGCCGCTGGCCTTGAGCGCCGCGCGCCGACGGCATCACCTTTGGTTCGCCGCGCTGGGGCCGGATCGCGCGGTGGCACATGCCTGCGCCGAGCTGGACAACCTGGCCGCGGCCTGCCGCCATGCCGTGGCCGCTGGCGACAGCGCCAGTGCCTGCGGCGCGCTGGAAGGGGCCTGGGCCGCCATCAGCCACCACGGCCCGTATCAGGGTGGCCTGGCGTTGTGCGAGCTGGTTTGCGCCCTGCCGAGTCTGCAGGGGCGCGAACTCGCCCTGGCGCAGTACCTGCACGGGCGCGCTGCGCGATCGTGCGGCCAGCATGCCGCTGCCGGCCAGGCGCTGGCGCTGGCCATGTCAGCGGCGCAGCGGGCGGGCGACTTGTTTCGCCAAACCTTGGTGCACATCGACGTGGCCGAGTTTCACTTGCGCAGCGGAAGCGTTGCGCCCAGCCAGACTGCCATCGGCGAAGCGCTGGCCTTGGCGCGCAGCGCGAACGAGCCTGTGCTGGAAAGCATGGGCTTGAACACCTTGGGCTCGATACACCACAACCTCGGCCACATGGTGCAGGCGCTGGACGCCTATGAACAGGGCCTGACCCTGGCGCGGCAGCATGCCAACCTGCGCATGCAAGGCAACCTGCTCGGCAACCTGGGCAACGTCTATTCCGACCTCGGCCGCATGGTTGAAGCGCTGGCCCATTGCGAACAGGCGCTCGACATCGCCCGCCAGATCGGTGACCGACGACTCGAAGGCAACACCTTGTGCAACATGGGCATGATGAACTTCGTGCTCGGGCAACTCGACGCCGCGGGCAGCGCCGGCGAGGCGGCGCTGCAAGTGGCGCGCGAAATCGGCCATGTGCAACTGGAATGCATCGTGCTGTGCAACCTGGGGCTGGTGTATGACGTCTGGGGGCGCCGCGCCCAGGCGATGTTGAGCTTCAACGCCGCGATCACTTCGGCACGACGCATCGGCGACCGCCGCAGCGAAGGTGAATTTCGCGGCTACCTCGGGCTGGCTTTGGCGCGGGAAGGGCAGTTCGACCAGGCCCGCGACCACCTGGCAGGCGGCCAGGCCATCTTGCGCGAGTTCAACGACCAGCGTGGCCTGGGCGTGATGTTGTGCGCGGGCGCCGAATGCGAATGGCTGGCCGGCCAGGCCGCTGCGGCACATGCCGCCCTGCAAGAGGCCGCAGCACTGGCTGTACAAATCGGTGCTGGCCCGGCTTCCGAGCTGGGCCTGGCGGTGGCCCGCGTGAACGCGCTGATGGCGGGCATCGACGCCGCGGCCTGACGCCGTGATCTGACGCCGCGGCTGGGCGGCTGCGGCGCCGTCAGTTGTTCTGGATGTACGGGTCCAGCGGCTCGAGCGCGGCACCGCGCCGCACGTCGATCACCTTGACCATGTACTTATAGCGCTCACCACGGTCGTGGCGCAGCTTGTTGCAGCGGTACACGCGCCGGTCGTGGGTCAAGCGGCACTGATGCTTGCCGGCTGACTCGAGCACGATGCCGTCTTCGGTGAACTCAAAGCCCGGCTGCATGATGCGCCACAGCAGGGCCGTGTCTTCCACCGTGGTGGTGGCCACTTCCTCGGGCACGGTGATGCGGCCTTGCACGATGTGGACTTCAATCTCCTGGCGGTCTTTGGCGCCGGCCGGCAAGGCCAGGCCAAGCGCGGCCGCCGCGATGGTGAGCAGCAGTTTGTTCATGGTTGCCTCTGAAGCAAATGTGGCGTTGCCACTTTGCTTGACCCGGCGGGGGTCGGGCTGTCCCGGACCGGGGGCGCTCAGTGGCGGTGGATGCGGCTCGTGGCGGCCGCTGCGCGCATTCTGGGGCCGGCGCGATGCGGTTCAGCGCGTCGCTGGTGCTGCCACCCGAAACACCATGCCCACGGAGTCGTAGCGCAGGTTGTCGGAAGCGAACAGCGCCCGAGCCAACAGGCCCCACGAACGCCATTGAGAGTTGCGCCTTGAGTGACTGGCGACGCCAGGGTCGGCACGCACAACATGATCGTGAATGCGCTGTTCGGTTTCAATGTACTCGTTGGAAAAGTAGCGGCAAAACCCCTCGTGGAAAACGGCAACCTGCGCCAGGCCGGCGCGCTGCGCGGCCGTGCGCAAACTGGCTGCGTCGAAGAAGTTGATGTGCCTGGGAATGTCCAGATGCTCCCAAGACAGGCCGGCTGACAGAGCCGGCGCCGACCCGTTGTTCGGCACCGCCACCACCACCACGCCCCCCGCGGCCAGCAGGCCGGCGGCGTTGGCCAGGGCGGCAACCGGGTCGGCGAAGTGTTCCAGCACATGGGACATCAGCACGACGTCGAACGAGCCGGGTACGAGTTCTTGCGGCAGGGCTTCGATCGAACCGGGCAGCACCGTGAACCCCTCTGCCGAGAACGCCACGGCCTTGGGGTCGCGCTCCACGCCCACCACCTGAAAACCCTGCGCCACCAGCTCACTGGCGATCAGGCCGGCGCCGCAGCCGATATCGCACACACGCGCCGGGCGCTGGGGCACCTGTTGTGCAATCACTTGGGCCACGGTGCGCCCACTGTCCAGCCGCCAGGCCAGGTGCTGGCGCAGGCGGCTTTGGAAGCTGGGCGCAGCGCCACCAGCCAGGTGAGACTGCCCTTGGGTGTAGTACGCATCCAGCTCGTAGAACTTGGCCGTTTGCGCGGGTGCGGGCCGCGGGTGCACGAAGGCGAATCCGCAGCTGCCGCACGCATGAACCTTGCCCCAAACGGTGTGCGCAAAGGTCTTCGAATCCACCGGCATCGTGACCCTTCGAGGTGCGGGTGCCGCACAGACCAAACAGGGCACGGTGGATGCGTGTTCTCGCGCTGCGGGCGCCATTGCGAGGTCGCTAGCGTGCACAGGTGAATTCATGGGTTTCTCGATGTGATGGCCGCTGCGCCGCGCGCCGGGCATGTTGTACAGGCGACCAATGTCACGCGCGCGGCGCGATGTCGGCAGGGCCAGCGCAACGCCGGCCCAAATGTAGCTTGGGTGTTAACGCGAGCACACACAGGTCAATGCGGCCCCGCGTGCAGGGTCAACACGCTGCCGTACAACGCAGCGGTCTGTTGCGCCACCTTCACCGGGTGGTGCGCGGCTTGCACATAAGCGCGCGCGGCCACGCCCATTGCGCCGGCCGCAACCAGATCATCCAGCAGGCGAAAGATCGCCTCGCCGAGCGCCTGCGGGTCGGCACCTGTGGCCAGCACCCCGGTGCGGCCGTTGTCGATGACTTCACGAATGCCGCCGGCCGAGGTGGCTGCAACAGGGCAGGCCTGCGCCATGGCCTCCAACGCGGTGTTGGGTTGATTTTCCCAGCGCGAGCACACCAGCGTCACCGCAGCACGGCAGCGCAAGGCTTGAATCTCGGCCTGCTGCAGCGGCCCCCACACCTTGACGGTGTGACGGAATTGCTCACCAAACCACTCATCAATGCAGGCTTCTATGGACAAGGAGCGCTGGCCGAAACTCATGTGTTCGCTGCTGGGGCCGACGAAACTCAAGCGCAAGTCGGGGTCGCGATCGAGCATGCGCCTGAACGTTTGCAGCACCAAATCACCGCCCTTGATGCGGTGAAAACGGCCCACGAACAGCAGATGCTTGGGCTCGCATCTCTGCGCATTCCAGATCAATTCTTCACCCACGGTGACGGCGACGGGGTTGCGGATCACGGTCAGCGGCAGGTCACGCACTTTGAAGCGCTCGAATGTGCGGCTGATGGTGTCCATGGCGGGCGCGTAGACATAGCGTGCCTGGCGCAAGGCCTTGGCCTCACGTTCCACCAGGGCCAGCACCGCGGGCGAGAAAACGGCGTCCTCCACGCGAGTCAGGAAGACCGGGCCATGAAGCTTCACCACCACCGGCATCGCCACGGCCCGCTGCACCTGTGCGAACCAACCGAAGCTTTCCTCCATCTCGACGATGTCGACGGGGTTGGCCCGGTGTATGCGCCGCAGCGTGTCGATGATCAGCTTCGGCGCCCAATCCAGGGCGTCCACCTGGCGGCGCGCCACGCGGCGGATCACCTGCTCAACCCGCGTGCGCCATCCTGCCTTGGCTTGATAGACCTGGGCCGCGCAATGTTCGACCCCGGCGTTCATGGCGACCACGGTGACCTGGTGGCCGAGTTGCAGCAGTCCTGCACGCAGATGATGAACGTAGGTCACGATCCCGTTTGGCACACCCATCGGCCAACCGGGAGAAACCAAGACGATGTGCATGGTGTAAATGTGATTCGAACCACGAAAAGCAGAGCTGTCTGGTATGGCCGCAAAGCTTGAGAAACACTATCTCGCAGATTTCAGATGAAATAGCTGATGCCGGAAAAAATACCCCATGTGATCAAGCTCGACGCAACGATTGATAAATCAGACCTTATATTGAACAAACCAAGGCGGTAGCGCCGCCATGTGACAAACATCAGAGCCAATAGTGGCTCGATCGCGGCCCCGGCCAGAAAACCGACCAGCCCCAAATAGTGATATCCCACGCCGGTCAAAACAACCACACCAATCAGGCGAATGAAATTCGAGATCAGCTCGCCTTTTATGTAACCCCGGGCGTTCAGAATACTCAGAG
>JAYUHT010000185.1:0-5852 GCA_043766725.1 Burkholderiales bacterium
AACATGATCTCGGCCTCGCGCTCGTACCAGAACAACGTTGAGGTCATGAGCACGGCCAAGAACCTGCTGCTCAAGACCTTGCAGCTTGGCCAGAGTTGAATTCAAGTTCTAACCGGAGACTGCATTGAGCGTGATCGACAGCCTGCAAACCAGCACCGCCGGTGCAACCGCCACCGCGGCCGCCGCTGCCGCCGCGGCCACCAAGAAAGACGACCCGGTCAGCGAAGACCGGTTCCTCAAGCTGCTGGTGGCGCAGATGAAAAACCAGGACCCGCTCAACCCGTTGGACAACGCGCAGGTCACCAGCCAGATGGCGCAGATCAGCACCGTCAGCGGCATCGACAAGCTCAACACCACCGTGGCCGGTCTGAACACGCAGCTCGTGCAGTTGCAGGCCATGCAAGGCGCCAGCCTGGTGGGCCGTGAAGTCACCGTGCCGGGCGACCGGCTCAGCATCGCCGCCGGCGTGGGCAACGCCGGGTTCGAATTGGCGAGCACCGCGGCGCGGGTGAAGGTTGAAGTGCTCAACCCGGCGGGGCTGGTGGTGGACACGCTGGAACTCGGTGCCCAAAGCGCCGGCAGCCATGCCTTCGAATGGGCCGCCAAGGGTGTGGCTGGTGGTGCGCAAGGTGGTGTGCCCGATGGCGCGGCGTATCGCTTTCGCGTTGTGGCCACGCAGGGCACCACCGCCGTGGCCGCCACACCGTTGATGCGCGACCGGGTCGAGGCCGTCACCGCCGGTGGCAGCACGCTGCAACTCGAACTCGAACGCGGCGGCGTCGTGGCCTACGACAAGGTGCGCGCCTTCCATTGACGCCCACTTGCCGACACCGATCTCTCCGACCACACCACACCAAGGGATGCCAACATGAGTTTCCAGCAAGGCCTATCGGGCCTGAATGCATCGAGCAAGAACCTGGAGGTGATTGGCAACAACATTGCCAACGCCAACACTTTCGGCACCAAGGTGTCGCGCGCCGAGTTTTCAGATGTCTATGCCGCCGCGCTGAACGGCTCGGGCGTCAACGCCATCGGCATCGGCACCACCATGGCTTCGGTGTCACAGCAGTTCACCCAGGGCAACGTGAGCACCACCGACAACCCGATGGACCTGGCCATCAACGGCCAGGGGTTCTTCCAGGTGAGCGACGGCAAGAGCCCGGTCACACACGCGTAACGGCCAGTTCAAGGTTGACCGCGACGGCTACATCGTCAACTCGCGCGGTGAGAAGTTGCAGGGCTACATGGCCGACGGGCAGGGCGTGATCCAGCCCGGCCAGGCGGTGGCGTTGCAGTTGCCCACCGGCGGCATTGCGCCCAAGGAAAGCACCGTGGCGTCGATCGAGTTCAACCTCGACTCGCGCGCGGGCACCACCTTGCCCGCGGCCGGCCCGCAGCTGATCCTGAGCGACGCCACCACCTACAACAACGCCACCTCGGCCACGGTGTTTGACGCCAAGGGCCAGGACATCGCGCTGAGCTTCTACTTCCAGAAGGCCGGCAACGACCAATGGAACGTCTACGCCACCGCCAACGGCGAGTCGCTGGCCGGCACCAATGCCGCGCCGCTGCCGGTGACGACCCTGAACTTCGCCAGTGACGGCAGCGCGCCGATCACCCCTGCCGGCCCAGTGGCGCTGAACATCCCGGTCACCACCAATTCCAAGGGCGCGCTCACGGTGCCCATCACCGGCCTGCTGCTCAACCTGGGCGGCGCCACGCAATATGGCTCGACCTACGGCGTGACCGACATCCATCAAGACGGCTACACCTCCGGCCTGTTGACGGCGATTGCGATCGAAGCCAACGGCATCGTCAACGCCCGCTACTCCAACGGGCAGAGCAAACCGGCCGGTCAAGTGGAACTGGCCAACTTCCGCAACCCGCAGGGCCTGATGCCGCTGGGCGACAACCTGTGGGCGCGCACCTACGGCTCGGGCGACCCGGTGGTGGGCGTGCCCGGCGACGGCAACATCGGCAACCTGCAGGCCGGCGCGCTGGAGGAAAGCAACGTCGACCTCACGGGCGAGCTGGTGGCCATGATCGTGGCGCAGCGCATCTACCAGGCCAATGCCCAGACCATCAAGACGCAAGACCAGATCCTGCAAACGCTGGTCAACCTGCGTTGAACCTGAACTTCTAACTTCTAACTTCAAACTGAGTGCGCCATGGACAAGATGATCTATTTGTCGATGACCGGCGCCAAGGCCAGCCTGCAGCGCCAGGAAGTGCTGGCGCACAACCTGGCCAACGTGTCCACGCCGGGTTTTCGCGAAGCCTTGTCGGTGTTCCGCTCGGTGCCGGTGTTGGGCGATGGCGCTTCCACGCGCGTGGTCGCGCTCGAATCCACGCCCGGCTACAACAGCCAGCCCGGGCCGGTGCAAGCCACGGGCCGCAACCTCGACGTGGCCATGAAGGGCGACGCCTGGCTGGCCGTGCAGGGTCTCGATGGCACCGAGGCCTACACCCGTGCCGGCGCGCTCGATGTTACCGCCGAAGGCCAGCTGGTGACGCAAAACGGCCTGAGCGTGCAGGGCGATGGCGGGCCCATCACGCTGCCGGCCAATGCCATCGTGCACATCGGGTCTGACGGCACGGTGAGTGCGAAGGTGGGCAACGGCCGGTCGCAGACCGTGGGCAAGTTGAAGTTGGTCACGCCCGAAGCGCCCATGCTGCGCGGCGAAGACGGCCTGTTCCGCGCCGCCGATGGCTCTGACCTGCCGGCCGATGCGAAGGCGAAAGTGCAGGAAGGGGCGTTGGAAGGCAGCAATGTCAGCGCGGTGCAGACCATGGTGGCCATGATTTCTGCGGCGCGCCAGTTCGAGCACCAGATGAAGATCCTGACCACGGCCGAGCAGAAGGAACAGGCGGCGGCGAAGTTGCTGGCGGGGGCGGGTTGATGAGCCTTCGGTTGTTAACCTGAGGGATCAGCCAACTGTTGTTGACAGTCTGAGTCGCATGGCAGCGTTCTGCGCGCGCCGAGGGCGTCGGGTGGCCGGCTTCGCTCCTGTCCCCCGGAAACAATTCCTGCGGAACTGTTTCCTCCTCCTTTACCTCGCTACGCCGGCCACCCAACACCCTCGGCCGGCAACCATATTGGCGGGGCAACGTTTGAAAAGAGCCGCCGCCCAAGGATCAGGACGGTGGGGCGTGCTGCGTAGCGAAGTAAAGAAGGAGGAAACAGTTCCGCAGGAATTGTTTCCGGGTGACATGAGCGTAGCAGCACGCCCCGCCGGCCTGATCCCGCTCAAAAGCTGACGGCCCGCAATCCTGCGGGTGCGACGCGACCCGCACACACCTGTAAGAAGCCCACTCCCAGCGCCTTTTATTACACGGCCAGCCCTCAAGTCCGCGGCCCACACTGCGCCCCAAGTCAACACGCCAGGGGCCAGCATGATTCGTTCACTGTGGATTGCCAAGACCGGCATGGAAGGCCAGCAGTCCAAGCTGGATGCCATCTCGCACAACCTGGCCAACGTCGCCACCAACGGCTTCAAACGTGGTGGCGTGGTGTTTGAAGATTTGATGTATCAGAACCTGCGCCCGGCCGGCGCGGCCAGCTCCGACCAGACGCAACTGCCCACCGGCTTGCAAGCCGGGCTGGGCGTGCGCGTGGCGGCGTCGACGCGCAACTTCAGCCAGGGCACGCTGCAACAGACCGGCAGCAACCTGGATCTGGCGGTCAAGGGCAATGGCTTCTTCCTGATTCAGATGAGCGACGGCAGCACCGGCTACACGCGCGACGGCGCCTTCCAGGTCGATGCCAACGGCACCATGGTCACCAGCAACGGCCAGACCCTGCAACCCGGCATCACCATCCCGCCCAATGCGCTGAGCATCGCCGTGGCCGCAGACGGCACGGTGAGCGTCACGCTGCCGGGCCAGGCCGCGGTGCAAAGCGTGGGCCAGATCCAACTGGCCAGCTTCATCAACCCGGCCGGCCTGGAGCCACGCGGGCAGAACCTGTACGGCGAAACCGCCGCCTCGGGCTCGCCGCAAACCGGCGCACCGGGCGCGGCCGGCAGCGGCACGCTGGTGCAGGGCTTCGTGGAGGGCAGCAACGTCAACGTGGTCGAAGAACTGGTGGCCATGATCGCCACGCAGCGCGCGTATGAACTCAACTCCAAGGCGATCCAGACATCCGACCAGATGCTGCAACGTTTGAGCCAACTTTGATCATCCCGCTGATGCGTCTTGCCTGCGTCGCCGTGCTCGCGGCGCTCGCCCTGCCGGCCTGCCAAAGCCTGCCCACCCACGTCGAAGTGGCCGAGCCCACCTCGGTGCTGCCGGCCGCGCCCGCTCACGCCGCGGCCAGCAACGGCGCCATCTTCCAGGCCGCCACCTACCGCCCGCTGTTCGAAGACCACCGTGCGCGCCACATCGGCGACACGCTCACGGTGCAGATCGTGGAAAAGGTCAGCGCCAGCCAGAAGAGCACCAGCTCGGTGGACAAGAGCGGCAAGGTCGATGCCAGCCTCACCGCCGTGCCGCTGCTTGGCGCGGCCGCGCTGGCCAAGCTCGCTGCCGGCGGCGCGGGCAGCAACACCTTCGCGGGCAAGGGCGCCACTGAAAGCAGCAATGATTTTTCCGGCACCATCACCGTCGTCGTCACCGGCGTGCTGGCCAACGGGCACTTGTTGATAGCCGGTGAGAAGCAGATCGGAGTGAACAGCAACGTCGATGTGTTGCGCTTTTCGGGCCAGGTCGATCCGCGCGCCATCCAGCCCGGCAACGCGGTGCAAAGCGCGCAGATCGCCAACGTGCGCGTTGAGCACCGCGGCCGCGGCCAGCAGGCCGAGGCGCAAAGTATGGGGTGGCTGGGCCGCTTCTTTCTCAGCGTGCTGCCGCTATGAGGTCGCGCAAGAAGTGGCTGGGCATGACGCCCGACACGCTGCACCGGCGCCTGTGGTTGCGCTTGTCGCATCAAGACCGCGGTCATGCCGTGCATGAAGGCTGGCTGCGCGCACTCGTGCTGCTGGCGTTTGCGCTGGCCAGCGCAGCACTGTGGTGGCCCGTGCCGGCACAGGCCGCGCGCATCAAGGAACTGGCCGCGATTCAAGGCGTGCGCGCCAACACCCTGGTGGGCTACGGCCTGGTGGTGGGGCTGGACGGCACCGGCGACCAGACCACGCAAGCGCCGTTCACGGCACAGAGCCTCACCGCCATGCTGCAACAGCTGGGCGTGACGGTTCCCGCCGGCACCAGCATGCAGTTGCGCAACGTGGCCGCGGTGATGGTCACCACCGTGCTGCCGCCCTTTGCCCAACCCGGGCAGACGCTGGATGTGAGCGTGGCCAGCATCGGCAACGCCAAGAGCCTGCGCGGCGGCACCCTGGTGGCCACGCCGGTGAAGGGCGCTGACGGCCAGATCTACGCGCTGGCGCAAGGCAACCTGGTGGTGGGTGGCGCGGGTGCTTCGGCCGGCGGCTCGAAGGTGACGATCAATCACCTCTCGGCCGGGCGCGTGCCCGAAGGTGCCACGGTAGAGCGCGCCGTGCCCATGCCCGCGCTCACGGCCGAAGCGGTGACGCTGTCGCTCAACGCGGCCGACTACCAAACCGCGCGCAGCGTGGTGCAAGCCATCAACCAGGCCAAGGGCCCGGGCACGGCCACGGCGGTGGACGCGCGCTCGGTGCGCCTGCGCATGCCGGCCGGCGCCGACGCCCGCGTGGCCTTCATGGCCGACATTGAAAACCTGGCCATTGAACAGGCGCAGCCGGCGGCGCGCATCGTGCTCAATGCGCGCACCGGCTCGGTGGTGCTGAATGACGCCGTCACGCTCAAGGCCTGCGCGGTGGCGCATGGCAGCTTGTCGGTGACGATCAGCACCACGCCGCAGGTCAGCCAGCCCA
>JAYUHT010000186.1:0-5849 GCA_043766725.1 Burkholderiales bacterium
TTGGCTTGCAGCAGCTTTTCGCTCATGAACAGCAGCACGCCGCCAAAGGCCAGCGCCACCCCCGCGACCTGGCTGACGTGCAGCGGCGCGCCGCGCAGCACGCGCAGCAGGATCAAGGTGAACACCGGCCCGCAAGCCAGGATGAGTGAGCTGGAAAAGGCGGTGGACCAGTGGATGCCGTAGGTGACCAGCACGATGTGCAGCACCGGCCCGATCAGCGTGATGACGATCAGTGTGCGCCACTCGTTGGCTGCCAGCTGCGGCCAGCCCAGGCGGCCGCGCCAGCGCAACAAGGCCAGCGCGCAGGCGGCCATGAGCAGCGAGCGGCCGAACAGAAAGCCGCCGGGGCCCATGGCGGCATAGGCGGCTTTTTGGATCGAGAAGCTGGCACCCCACAGCAGCGCCAGCAGCAGCGCGGCGGCCAGTGCGCGCGCCTGGAGCTGGTGGGCCGCCGCGCCAGTTTCGCTGCTCAAAGCGCAATGCGACCGTGCGGATGCGTGCTGCTCACGCCGCCATCCACCGCATAGAGCTGCCCGGTGATGAAGGAGCTGTCTTCGCTGGCCAGGAAGGCCGCCATGGCGGCGATTTCATGCGGCTGGCCGGCGCGCTTGAGCGGCACCATGTGGCCGATGCGTGCAGCCACGCCGCGTTCGCGCGCTTGCTCAAACACCTTGCGCGTCATCTGCGTTTCCACCAGGCCCGGCAGGATGGCGTTGACGCGCACGCCGGTGCCGCTGAAGGCATTGGCCGCGGTTTGCGCCAGGCTGTTCACCGCGGCCTTGCTGGCGCTGTAGGAAATGGCGCCGGCGTTGGCACGCAACGAAGCAGCCGAAGACGTGAGGATGATCGAGCCACTGCCTTGCGCCACCATGTGCGCGCCGGCATGCTTCACCGCCAAGAAGGCGCTGATCACGTTCACATTCCAGACCTCGTTCCACTCGCTCACGCCTTGTTCGAGCAGCGGCGTGTTGCTGCCGGGCACGGCGATGTTGGCGAAGAAGACATCGAGGCCGCCGAACTCAGCCACGCAGCGCGCCACGATGGCCTGCACATTGGCTTCCACTGTGGCGTCGGTCACCAACGCTGCAGCCTGGCCACCGGCGGCGTGAATCATCTCTACCGTTTGTTCTGTGTTTTCCTGGCGCCGCCCCACCACCAGCACCGCGCCACCTTCCGCGGCAAAGCGCAGAGCACTGGCGCGGCCGATGCCACTGCCCGCCCCGGTGATGACGCAGCGTTTGCCGGCCAGGCGCTGCAGGGCGGTGCTCATGCTTCACCAAACACTTTGGCGCGTTCCCGCAACTGGAACTTCTGAATCTTGCCGCTGGGTGTGCGCGGCAGCTCGGCAATCACCTCCACCCGCTCGGGCCAATACTGCTTGGCGACCTGGCATTGCGCCATGTAGGCCTGCAAGTCAGCCAGGGCGAATTGCGCGCCAGGTTTGAGCGTGACGAAGGCACAACCGCGCTCACCCAGGCGTTTATCGGGGTAGCCCACCAGCGCGGCCGAGGCCACGGCTGGGTGCTTGAACAGCAGGTTTTCAATCTCCACCACCGGCACGTTTTCACCGCCGCGGATGAGCACGTCTTTGGTGCGGCCGTTGATGCGGATGTAGCCCTCAGCGTCAAGGTAAGCCAGGTCGCCGGTGTCGAACCAGCCCTCGGCATCGAAGGTTGGAATGTCGGGCCGCTTGTAGTAGCCGATGAACATCTGCGCACCGCGCACTTGCAGCGCGCCGGTGCTGCCGTTGGGCACGGGCTGGCCATCGGTGCCGACCACGCGCACGTTCACGCCATCCAGCGGGCGGCCGTCGGTGCTGGCTGACTTTTGATGCGCGCGCCCGGGCTCCGTCAAGGTGCTGGCCAGCGACTCGGTCATGCCCCACAGGCTGCTCACGTTCAGGCCGAGCTCGCGCGCGGCGCGTTCGATCATGGCCGGCGGAATGGGCGCGCCGCCGCACAAAAAGGTGCTGAGATTGGGGCGTGGGCCGCCGGCGGCCACGGCTTCGCAGATGTCGGTGAGGAACGGTGTGGACGCCGCGGTATGGGTGACGTTTTCAGCCGCCATGATGGCCACGCCGGTCTTGCCGTCCCACACATCCTGGAACACCACGGTGCAGCCCAGGCACAGGCCCTGGAACAGCACCGCGGCATAGCCGGTCATGTGGCCCAGCGGCGAGCAGGCCAGCAGCACGTCGGTGTCATCCAGCCCAAAGCGCCCGGCCAGGCCGTTGATGCAGGCCACCATGCTGTTGCAGGTGTGCATCACGCCCTTGGGTTCGCCGGTGGTGCCGGAGGTGAACATCAATACCGTTAACTCCTCGGCCTTGGCCGGCGCAGCAGCAAGTGTGGCCGGCGGCGGCACCTCTTGCGTGCCTTGCAGCAAGGCGGTGTCGAACGCATTCGGGCCGGCGCCATTCACCACCAGCACATGCTTGAGCTTGGGGCATTTGGCCAGCAGGTTCTGCGCCATGGCTTCGTGGTCGAACCCGCGGAACAGTTTGGGCACGACCAGCACCTTGGCTTCGCAGAAGCCCACCATGAAGCCCAGTTCGCGCTCACGAAAAATCGGCATCAACGGGTTCACCACCGCGCCGATGCGCCCGCAGGCCAAGGCCACGACGGCAAATTCCCACCAGTTGGGCAACTGCACCGACACCACGTCGCCCGCAGCCACGCCCATGCCGCGCAGGGCGGCTGCGGCGCGCGCCACCATCTGTGCCAATTCGCCATAGCTGATGCGCTTGGGCGGCGTGCCGGCCGCGGCGTCTGCCCGATAGGCCACCACGGCCGGCTTGGCGGCGTGCTGGGCGGCAGCCTGCACGAAGAGATCGTCGGTCGTGCGGTCGGCCCACCAGCCTTGGGCGCGCATGCGCGTGGCGTAGGCGGCTGGGTCAAACTTGGCGATATCGGGCATCGAAGGCGCTCCTGCGGCTGAAGTCGTTCACTAACGTACGACCTATTATCAGCAGGCCGGGCCGGCAGGGTCAATCGGGAATGCCGCCCACGCCGCGTGGCTCCGTAGTTTCCATAGCTCGTACGCATGTGCACGTTCTATAAGCTCAGAGCCTGTGAATGAATCCGGCGCGCCCGAGCGGGTGCTCCAGCCGGTGTCGATCTAGGCGCAAAGCACAGCCATAGCTCGGGCTATGGCGAGCATTTGCAACGACGAGCGGCGCGGGCTGGGGCGGCCGAGCGGGTGTGCTGGATTTGTTCACAGGCTCTCCGCGCGACCGGTTCATCGCACACGCCAAAGGTTCCACCATGATGCAAGCAGCCGTTTTGGAAACGCGAGGCCGCGCCGGCTTGGTGGTGCGCGAATTCCCAACGCCCGTGCCGCAACCCGGCGAAGCCTTGATGCGGGTGCACGCCGCCGCGCTGAACCGGGTGGACTTGTACATGCGCGACAGCGGCGTGGGCATCACCCACAGCCTGCCGCTGGTGCAAGGCGTTGAAGCCGCCGGCGTGATGACCCAGGTGCCGCCGGACAGCGGCCTGCGCGTGGGCCAGAACGCGGTGCTGTTCTCCGGCGCGTATTGCGGCCTGTGCCGCTACTGCCGCGCGGGCGACCAGCCGCTGTGCCTGCGCGCCAACATCATGGGCGAGCACCGCCACGGCGGCTTCGCACAGTACCTGGCCATGCCGGCCAAATGCTTCGTGCCGCTGCCCGACGACGCCGACCTGGTGGCCGCCGGCGCGCTGATGACCGGCCACGTCACGGCCTGGCGCATGCTGTTCGGCAAGCGCGCACTGCGCCCGGGCGAAAGCGTGCTCATCGTGGGCATTGGCGGCGGCGTGGCGGTGGCCACGTTGCAGCTCGCCCTGCGCGCGGGCGCGCGCGTGATCGTCACCTCCAGCAGCGACGCCAAGCTCGAACGCGCCCGTGCGCTTGGCGCGCATGCCGGCATCAACTACCGCACTGAGAAGGTCGCCGAGCGCGTGCTGGCGCTGACCGACGGTGAAGGCGTGGACATGGTCATCGACAGCGTGGGCCAGGCCAGTTGGGCCGATTCGCTGAAGAGCCTGCGCCGCGGTGGGCGCCTGGTGACTTGCGGCGCCACCACCGGCAGCAACCCGGGCGCGGACATCCAGCGCCTGTTCATCCGCCAGCTGGAGATCTACGGCTCCACCGGCGGCAGCCTGGAAGAATTCCGCGAAGTCGTGGCGCTGTTCGTTCGCGGCGACATCACGCCGGTGATCGACCGGCGCTACCCGCTGGAACGCATCAGCGAGGCCTTCGATTGCCTGCAAGCCGGTGAGCAGTTCGGCAAGCTTGTGGTCACCCTGCCATGAATCTTCAAGCCGTATTGGCGCGTGGCTTCGAGCCACTGGAGCAAAGCACCACCTGGCGCGACGCCGCCCTGTACGCGCTGGCCCTGGGCATGGCCAGCGACCCACTCGATGCCGACGAGCTGCCCTACGTGCATGAAGGCCGCCTGGGTGGCACCGAGGTGGCCGTGGTGCCGAGCTACGCGCTCACGCTGTGCTGGCTGCCGTTCTGGCAAAACGAGCCCGCGCTGGGCATCCATTGGGAACATATCTTGCACGGCGAAATGCGCGTGACCTGGCATGCGCCGCTGCCGGCTAACGGGCGCGTGCGTGCCGCGCACCGCATCGTGGCCGTGCAAGACAAGGGCGCAGGCCGCGGCGCGCTGATGCAGGTGGACAAGGCATTGTTCGATGCCCGCAGCGGCGTGCTGCTGGCCAGCATGCAGTCACTCGAATTCCTGCGCGGCGACGGCGGCTGCGGCGCCTGGGGGCAGATCGTGGCGCCGCTGCCGCCCTTGCCTGATGACTTCACGCCCAGCGATGCGATCGTCTTGCCCATGCCGCGCCAGGCCGCCTTGCTGTACCGCCTGGCCAGCAACGACCTGATGCCCATTCATGCTGACCCGGCCGTGGCCCGGCAAGCCGGCTTCGAGCGGCCGATCTCGCATGGCCTGAACAACCTGGGCCTGGCCTGCCGCGCCGTGCTGAAGCGCCATGCGCCGGGCCGGCCAGCGGCGTTGCGCAGCTTGGCTGCACGCTTCGTGGCGCCGGGCGTGCCGGGTGACACGGTGCGCGTGGCGATGCAGCGCGTGGGCCACCGGGTGAGTTTTCGCGTGCACGCTGTAGAGCGCGATGTGCTGCTGCTGGATCGCGGTGAGTGCCGGCTTGATGATTGACACGTCAACCTAACGCTTCAAACCAGCCATGAAGATCTGCATATTCGGTGCCGGCGCCATTGGCGGCTTCGTCGCCGCGCGGCTGGCGCAGGTCAACGGCCTGGAGGTCAGCGTGGTGGCGCGTGGCGAACACCTGCACGCGATCCGCGCCAAGGGCCTGCGCATCACCACGCCACAGGGCGACACCCACGCCGCCGTGCGCGCCACCGATGCGCCGGCCGAGCTGGGCATTCAAGATGTCGTCTTCATCGCCTTGAAGCAGCACCAGCTCAGTGCGGCGCTGCCTGGCATCACGGCGCTGCTGGGGCCGCACACGAGCGTGGTGCCGCCCACCACCGGCATCCCGTACTGGTATTTCCATGGCCTGCCCGAGCCGCACCAGGGCCGGCAGATCGAAGCGCTCGATCCTGGCGCGCAGCAGTGGCAACAACTCACGCCGCAGCGCGCGCTGGGCTGCGTCTACTGGGTCGCCACCGAGGTGGTCGAGCCGGGCGTGATTCGGCACGATGGGCAGTTGATGAAATTCCCCATCGGCGAACCCGATGGCTCCACCACCCCGCGCCTGCAAGCCCTGGCCGATGCCATGCACGCCGCCGGCCTGAACGCACCGATCGTGGCCGACATTCGCGGCTGGATCTGGGCCAAGATGATCAGCAGCCTGAGCTGGAACCCGGTGGCCGTGCTC
>JAYUHT010000187.1:0-5848 GCA_043766725.1 Burkholderiales bacterium
GCCCGACCTGCGCCAGCGTGATCTGCCGATAGTCGTTGCCGTTGTCGACGTTGACGACTTCGAGCTTGTCGTTCAGCAACGCGATCGCCGGCAGGATGCGGTCGCGGTGCAGGCCGTTGGGGTAGAGGTCATCGGGCTTGAAATTCGACGTCGTGACGATGCTGACGCGGTTCTCGAACAGCGCATCGAGCAGGCGGTGCAGGATCATCGCGTCGGTCACGTCCGCCACATGAAACTCGTCGAAGCAGATCAGCCGGTAGCGCCGCGCCACGCGCTCGCCCAGCTCGTCGAGCGGGTTGGCCATGCCCTTGAGTTCTTGCAGCTCGCGGTGCACCTCGCGCATGAATTCATGGAAGTGCAGCCGCACCTTGCGCCGCAGTGGCACGGCCTGGAAGAAGCAGTCCATCAGGAAGCTCTTGCCCCGGCCCACGCCGCCATGCATGTACACGCCGCGCGGAATCGGCGGGCGGCTGATCAGTTTCGTTAAGGCATTGCCACGCCGGGCAATGTAGTCGGCCCACTCGCGTTCGCAGCGCGCCAAGGCCTCAACCGCGGCCAACTGAGCCGGGTCGCTGCGGTAGCCACGCTGTTCGAGCGTGGCGTCATAGAGCTGCCGGACCCCCACAAGGCGGTCAGAAGTTCCGCGTGCGCTTGTCCACCGCCAGCGCGGCTTCCTTGGTGGCCTCGCTCAGGCTGGGGTGTGCATGGCAGATGCGCGCCAGGTCTTCGCTGCTGGCCTTGAACGACATCGCCACCACCGCCTCGGCGATGAGTTCGCTGGCCTGCGGGCCGACGATGTGCACGCCTAGGATCTCATCAGTCGCGGCGTCGGCCAGCATCTTCACCATCCCGGTGGTGTCGCCCAGCGCGCGCGCACGGCCGTTGGCCAGGAACGGGAAGGTGCCGGCCTTGTAGGCGCGGCCGGTGGCCTTGAGTTGCTGCTCGGTCTGACCCACCCACGCGATCTCCGGGCTGGTGTAGATGACCCAAGGCACGGTGTTGAAGTCCACATGGCCATGTTGGCCAGCGATGCGCTCGGCCACGGCCACGCCTTCTTCTTCGGCCTTGTGCGCCAGCATCGGGCCGCGCACCACATCACCCACCGCCCACACGCCGGGCAGGTTGGTGCGGCAGTCGTCGTCGACCGTGATCGCACCGCGCTCGTCGAGCACCAGCCCCACGGCTTGCGCATTCAAGCCCTGCGTGTTGGGCACGCGGCCGATGCTGACGATGAGCTTGTCCACCGCCAGCGTTTGCGCTTCGCCCTTGGCGTTGGCATAGGCCACGCTAACTTGTGAGTTCTGGCCCTTTTTGCCAGTCTTGATCTCGCCGACTGTCACGCCCAGCTCGATCTTCAGCCCCTGCTTGGTGAAGGCCTTGTGCGCTTCCTTGGCGATCTGTTCGTCCACCGCACCCAGGAAGGTGGGCAAGGCTTCGAGCACCGTGACCTCGGCGCCCAGGCGGCGCCACACCGAACCCATTTCAAGGCCGATCACGCCCGAGCCGATGAGCCCCAGCCGCTTGGGCACGCTGCCCAGGCGCAAGGCGCCATCGTTGCTGAGCACCTGGTTCTCATCGAACGGTGTGCCCGGCAGCGCACGCGCGCTCGAACCGGTGGCCAGCACGATCTGTTTGCCCTGCAAAAGCTGCTCGCCCACGCTGATCTCGTAGCCCCCTTCCAGCGCGCGCGCAAAGGCGCCGCGGCCATGGAAGAAGCTGACCTTGTTCTTCTTGAACAGGTACAGGATGCCGTCGTTGTTTTGCTTCACCACCGAATCTTTGCGCGCCACCATCTTGGCCACGTCCATGCTCAAGTCTTTCAAGCCAATGCCATGCACGGCAAAGTGCTTGCCGGCATGCTCAAAGTGTTCGCTCGATTGCAGCAGCGCCTTGCTCGGAATGCAGCCCACGTTGGTGCAGGTGCCGCCGGGCGCGGGGCCGCCTTGCTCGTTCCTCCACTCGTCGATGCAGGCCACGTTGAAGCCCAGTTGAGCCGCGCGGATGGCGGCGATGTAGCCGCCCGGGCCGGCGCCGATGACGATCACGTCAAACGTTAAGGTGCTCATGACGCCGGGCCTTTAGATGTCGAACAGCAAACGGGCCGGGTCTTCAAGCGCTTCCTTCATGGCCACCAGGCCAAGCACGGCTTCGCGCCCGTCGATCACGCGGTGGTCATAGCTCATGGCCAGGTAGTTGATCGGCCGCACCACCACCACGCCGTTCTCGACCACGGCGCGGTCCTTGGTGGCATGCACGCCCAGGATGGCGCTTTGCGGCGGGTTGATGATGGGCGTTGAAAGCATCGAGCCGAAGACGCCGCCATTGCTGATGGAAAAAGTGCCGCCGCTCAACTCGTCAATCGACAGCTTGCCGTCGGCCGCCTTCTTGCCGTATTCGGCGATCTTCTTTTCGATGTCGGCAAAGCTCATCTGGTCGGCATTGCGCAAGATGGGCACCACCAGCCCGCGTGGCGAACCCACCGCGATGCCAATGTCGAAGAAGCCGTGGTAGACGATGTCGTTGCCGTCGACGCTGGCGTTGAGCACCGGGTACTTCTTCAGCGCCGCCACCGCGGCCTTGACGAAGAAGCTCATGAAGCCGATCTTCACGCCGTGCTCTTTCTCGAACTTCTCTTGAAATCGCTTGCGCATTTCCATCACCGGCGCCATGTTCACTTCGTTGAACGTGGTGAGGATGGCGTTGGTGGCCTGGCTTTGCAGCAGCCGCTCGGCGATTCGCGCGCGCAGCCGGCTCATGGGCACGCGCTGCTCGGGCCGGTCGCCCAAATGCGCGCTGGCGGGCGCGGCGACGCTGGGCAACGGGCGCGCCACGGCGGGTGCGGTGGCCACGCCTGGCGACGGGGGCCGGGGGGGCGATGGCGCGGGAACGGGCGCGGGCGCGGCCAGGGCACCCAGCACATCAGCCTTGGTCACGCGGCCGTCTTTGCCGGTGCCCGGCACGCTGCCGGCACCCAGCTTGTTGTCGGCCATCAGCTTGGCCGCGGCGGGCATGGCCACGGCGTCGGCTGCGGGCGCCTTGACGGCTGCCTCCGCGGCTGCGGCAGGGGCGGCCACGGGCGCGGCGGCACGGGCCACGCCTTCGGTGTCGATGCGCGCGATGAGCTGCTCGGCCACCACCGTGGCGCCGTCAGCCTGCACGATCTCGACCAGCACGCCGGCCGAAGGCGCGGGCACTTCGAGCACGACCTTGTCGGTCTCAACGTCGATCAGGATTTCATCCACCGCCACGGCGTCGCCGGGCTTCTTCTTCCATTGCAGCAAGGTGGCCTCGGCCACCGACTCAGAAAGCTGCGGCACTTTGACTTCAATGATGGCCATGTTCACTCTCAAAACATCAAATTAGATGAAACGTTAGACGGGCCAGCGCAGCGCAGCGTCCGGCATCGCGTCATTTGTTCAACACATAACCCTTGAGCTTGGCGAAGGCCTGATCCAGCAAGACCTTCTGCTGCTCCAGGTGCAGGTGCGAATAGCCCACCGCGGGCGAGGCGGAAGCCGCGCGCCCGGCATAGCCGAGCTTCTGCCCTTCAACCATGTTCTCGTGGATGGTGTGCTGCACGTAGAACCACGCGCCCTGGTTTTGCGGCTCGTCCTGGCACCACACGATGTCGGTGGCATTCGGGAAGCGCTTCATTTCGGCCGAGAAAGCCTTGTGCGGGAACGGGTAGAGCTGCTCGATGCGAATGATGGCCACGTCCCAGGCCTTCTTCTCGTCGCGCTTCTTGATCAGGTCGTAAGCCACCTTGCCCGAACAGGCGATCACGCGCTTGACCTGCTCGCCTTCCACCTCGCTGCGCGAAGGGCCGATCACGGTCTTGAACTCGCCCTTGGTGAATTCGGTCAGCGGCGAGGTGGCGTCCTTGGCGCGCAACAACGACTTGGGCGTGAGGATGATCAGCGGCTTGCGGAACGGCCGCACCATCTGCCGGCGCAGCAGGTGGAAGATCTGGCTGGCCGAGGTGGGCTGGCAGATCTGCATGTTGCTGTCGGCGGCAAGCTGCATGAAACGCTCGAGGCGAGCCGATGAATGCTCAGGCCCCTGCCCTTCATAGCCGTGCGGCAGCATCAGCGTCAGGCCGTTGGCGCGGCCCCACTTCACTTCTCCCGAGGCAATGAACTGGTCGATCACCACTTGCGCGCCGTTCACAAAGTCGCCGAACTGCGCCTCCCAGATCACCAGCGTGTTGGGCTCGGCCGAGGCGTAGCCGTACTCGAACCCGAGCACCGCTTCTTCAGACAGGATGGAGTCGATGACGACGAACGGCGCCTGGTTCTCGGCCACGTTTTGCAGCGGTACATAAGTGCCGACGTCCCACTTCTCGCGGTTCTGGTCGTGCAGCACCGAATGGCGGTGCACGAAGGTGCCGCGCCCGCAGTCTTCGCCTGAAAGGCGCACGGCATAACCGCTGGCCATGAGCGACGCATAGGCCAGCGTTTCGCCCATGCCCCAATCGACGTTGATGTCGCCACGGCCCATGGCGGCGCGGTCGGCAATCACCTTCTCAACCAGCGGGTGCAGCTTGAAGGTGCTGGGGATGGTGGTGATGCGTTCGCACAGGCGGCGCACTTCGGCCAGCGGCAGGGCGGTGTCCGACGCATCGGTCCACTTGCGGCCCAGGAACGGCGCCCAGTCGACCGCGTATTTGCTCTTGAAGTTGGTGAGCACCGGGTCCACCGTGTGCTTGCCGGCGTCCATGGCGGCACGGAAGTCCTTCACCATCTGATCCGGGCCCTCGGCCGGCAGCACGCCTTGCGCCACCAGCTTGTCGCCATACAGCCGGCGCGTGCCCGGGTGCTGGGCGATCTTCTTGTACATCAGCGGCTGCGTCAGGCTGGGCGTGTCGTGTTCGTTGTGGCCGAGTTTTCGGAAGCAAATGATGTCCACCACCACGTCTTTTTGGAACGTCATGCGAAACTCAAGCGCCAGCTGCGTGGCTAACACCACGGCCTCGGGGTCGTCACCGTTCACATGCAGCACGGGGCTCTCAATCATCTTCACAATGTCGGAGCAATACAGCGTGGAGCGGCTGTCGCGCGGGTCGCTGGTGGTGAAGCCAATCTGGTTGTTGATGACCAGGTGAACCGTGCCGCCGGTGTAATAACCCCGGGTTTCGGCCAGCGCCAATGTTTCCATGACCACGCCCTGGCCCGCAAAGGCAGCGTCGCCATGCACCAGCACGGGCAGAACCTGGTCGCCCTTGGGGTCGGCGCGGCGGTCCATGCGGGCACGCACCGAGCCTTCGACCACCGGGTTGACGATTTCCAGGTGCGAAGGGTTGAACGCCAACGTCAGGTGCACCGGGCCGCCGGGCGTGGACACGTCCGAGCTGAAGCCCTGGTGGTATTTGACGTCACCGCTGGGCAGCTCTTCAGGCGCGGTATGGTCAAACTCGGCGAACAGGTCGGCGGGCACCTTGCCCAGGGAGTTCACCAGCACGTTGAGGCGACCGCGGTGCGCCATGCCGATCACGATTTCCTGGATACCAACGGCACCGCCACGCTGAATCAGCTCGTCCATGCTGGCAATGAAGCTCTCGCCACCTTCGAGCGAGAAGCGCTTTTGACCCGTGTACTTGGTATGCAGGAACCGCTCCAACCCTTCAGCTGCGGACAGTCGGTCCAGAATGTGCAGCTTCTTCTCTGCCGTAAATTGCGGCTTGGAGCGCACCGCTTCGAGTTTTTGTTGCCACCAGCGCTTCTGGTTCTGGTCGGTGCTGTACATGAACTCGGCACCAATCGTGCCGCAATACGTTTCGCGCAGCGCGTTCAGCAGCTCGCGCAGGCTCATGCTCTCCTTGCCGAAGAAGGTGTTGCTGGTGTTGAACACC
>JAYUHT010000188.1:0-5837 GCA_043766725.1 Burkholderiales bacterium
TCACGCTTTTCATACACCGCCACCCGGTGCCGGAACAACTGATCCAGCCGCTTGCGGTAGGGGTGCTCTGGGCTGCTCAAGGCCTTCACGGTCTGGTCGAGGATGGTCAGTGACGGCACCAGCCACACCACCATCTTCGGCCGCCTAGGGGCGCGTTGGGCCAGCGCGCTGAACACGGTGCCGAGCGCGTTCACCGCTATGAAGGTCTTGCCGCCTGCCGTGGGCACCTTGGCGCAGATGTGCGGCACGCCCGGCACGGTGTTCTTGTATGGCTCCATGCCGGCGTGGCCACCGTCGCTGCCCACCCGCACACCTTTGCTGGCCCAGTAAGCCTTGAAGGCCTGCGCGAGGTTGGGCGTGCCGTCAAGCACTTCGAGGTAAGCCGCCAGATCAGCCAGTACCCGGGTCTGGTAGTCCTTCAGTTCCATGCGGGCTGTTCCAACACCGGCGTCATCTCGGCAAGCAGCGTCTCGGGCGCAATGTCCTGCTCATTCGGCCAGGTCACTGCGCCGAGAACGACGCCGACTCGGTTGAAGTAGCCCACGTCCTTCAGTTCCCGGAAAACGCCGTGGTCAAGGTACGGCGTCATGTTGAAGATGCCCTGCTGGCCACCCTCGGTTTCAACATACAGCCGGTAGTCGGGCAGGGGTTTGACAGTCTTCACATCCCAATGCATGGCGCACCTCACAGCGGAGCAATCTTGTAGGGCAGTTCACCGTTGGCGGCCAGTTCCCAATCGGCCACCAATTCATCGCGGTGCAGCTCAATCCAGGCCTGCACCAAACGCAATTGTTTGCGCGGCAGATCGCCCGCCAACACCTCGCCATCGGCGATGCCGATGGAGGCTTCAAACTCGGCATAGCGCGCATGGATGTGCGGCAGGTTGTGATGCCGGTTGTCCAGCAAGTACAACCGGATGATTATCCCGTAGAACATGGAAATTACAGGCATGGCGTGGCTCCTTCAAAAGCGCGTGATGTCACGGGGAATCTTCTTGAAGATGATCCCGTGTTGGGTCATGAACGCCTTTGAAAGCAAACAGCGGTCAGCGTAGATGATCACCGTGCCGGGCTTGCCGGCGCCGGTGTTGCCGCCAAAACGCAGCGCGGCCAGAAAGTCCATGTCCAGGCTGGTTGCGCGGTCTGGCTCATAGTTGAAGAGCCAGGCCGTTTCCCGGTTCAAGCCCAGCAGATAGGGGCTGTGCGGATTTTCGGCCGATGCACGATCAGCGGCCGGGATGCCTTCGCTGTAGGCCACGTAGCTTCGAATGGCCTCGGTGCCGATGGCCTCATTGAGGTTGTCGTCGGGCATGAACATCGGTTCGCCGACGGTGTAGTAATCGAAGCCACCGCCGAGGCCTGGAACTAATTTTCCGGGGGCGCCATATCCATGAATCGCTGTTCGAATTCGCTCGGCGGTCGTTGTCTGCGCGTAGCTCTGGCTCTCGATCAACAGGAAACGTCGCCCGCCCCCGTCCTGGGCGTTCAGCTTGAGCACCGCGTGGCCGGTAGTGCCTGAACCAGCGAAGGAGTCGAGAACGATGGAGTCTTTGAAGGTCGCGATCTGAACTATGCGCTCCAGTAGTGACGTTGGTTTCGGAGTATCGAAGTGAGCCTTCTTGCCAAACATTTGCTCCAACTCACCTGATGCATGCTGGTTCAACCCAGCGTCATCCCAGATCGAAGGCGTTGTCATGCCCTGCTTTGCCTCGAAGGCAAACAGTTTGCGCATTGGTGTCGTGGCGGTGCCTTTCACTCCCCAGTAGAGGCGCCGTTCTCGTTGTAGCCGCTCCATTTCTGCTCGGTTGTGTCGCCAGCAGGTGCCTGCCCGGGGATACACATCCAGTTGGGTGTACGGGTTTCTGATCGGGAAGAACAGGCTCTCAACGTAGCGACCACCCTTGCCGTTTGCCGTGGTATCGATCTTTCTGAATGGCCCTCGTTCATCTGGCCCAGCTGGCTCGGAGAAGACCTTGTACTGAGCATCAGCCTTCTCTGTACGCGGCATCAGATTGAATGTCTCCTCGGCCACCGTTTGTGTTGAACCGGCTTGCCGGGACTTGGCCCACACAAAGACATGCTCATGTACTGAGCCGACCTTGCGATCGTTCGGTGCCCCGTCGCGCTTTCGCCAAATGAAGTCCATGACGAAGTTGTCGCGGCCAAACAGCTCGTCGCAAACGCACTTGAAATAGTGACTCTCGTTGTCGTCCAGCGACACCCAGAAGCTCCCATCGGGAGATAGCAGCCTTTGCAGCAGCTTCAATCGCGGATACATCATGCACAGCCACTTGTCGTGCCGCGACAGGTCTTCGCCCTCTTTGCCCACCACCTGCCCGAGCCAGCGCTTCATCTTCGGGTCGTTGACGGCATCGTTGTAGACCCAGCCCTCGTTGCCGGTGTTATAGGGTGGGTCGATGTAGACGCACTTCACCCGGCCCTCGAACTCGGGCAGCAGGCTTTTCAGAGCCTCCAGGTTGTCGCCGTGGATGATCCGGTTGTCGGCGGTGTTCGTGGGCAAGCCATCGGGCGCGGTGAAGGTCGAGACCTTGTTGAGCGCCCGAAACGGCACGTCGTGATGGTGGTTCACCACCTTGTCTTTTCCTACCCAGTTCAGTGTTGGCATGTTCTTGATTCAAACGGTCAGGTTCTGGCGACAGGCTTCGCAAGGCGGCCATCAGGCCCCAGGCAGTGCGCAGCGCAGGGCGCAGGGTCAGGTCTTGCCTATCTCACGCCGACCGCGCAGCGCCCGTCTACCGCAACGCATCGCGAACAAAGTCCAGTCGGTCCTGGCCGAAGAACATCTGCTGCCCCACAAAGCAGGTGGGCGCGCCGAACACACCGCGGGCCACGGCTTCATCGGTGCTGGCGATCAAGGCCTGTTTGACTTCGGCATCCGTCACCAGTGCCGTGAAGCTTGGCGCGTCGAACCCGGCCGCGCCCAGCACGGCGGCCAGCTCGGCCGTATCGCCCAGGTTGCGCGGCACCACCCACATGGCGTTGAAGATCGCATCGGCATAACGTTTGAAATCATCCGGCTGGCGCAGCAGCAGGCCCGCCGCACCACGCATCAGCGTGAGCGTGTTGATCGGGAAGTGCGGGTTGAAGGCAAAGGGCACGCCGTAGCGCTTGGCCCACAGCGCGATGTCTTGCCCCATCCAGCGGCCCTTGGCCGGCACCGTCACCGGGCTGGCATTGCCGGTGGCCTTGAACACGCCGCCCAGCAGCATGGGCCGGTAGACCAGTTGCGCGCCCATCTCTTGCGCGATGCGCGGCAACTGCGTGTGCGCCAGGTAGGTGGTGGGGCTGCCGAAGTCGAAGAAGAACTCAATGGTTTTATTTGTCATGATTGCTCTTAAAAGGTTTCCATCCAGGGCCGCAAGTCAAGCTCGTGCGTCCAGGCGCTGCGCGGCTGGCAGTGCAGTTGCCAGTAACTTTCAGCAATGTGGTCGGGGTTGAGGATGCCGTCTTGCGCCTTCAAGGCATAGCGCTCGGGGAAGTTCTGCGCAATGAAGGCGGTGTCGATGGCGCCGTCGATCACCACGTGCGCCACATGAATGCCTTGCGGGCCCAATTCGCGCGCCATGCTCTGCGCCAGCGCACGCAGCGCGAACTTGGCGCCTGAAAAGGCCGCGAAGCCGGCGCTGCCGCGCAGGCTGGCCGTGGCGCCGGTGAAAAGTAGCGTGCCGCGGCCGCGCGGCAGCATCACCTTGGCCACTTCGCGGCCCATCAGGAAGCCCGCCAGCGCACCCATCTCCCACACCTTGCGGTACACGCGCTCGGTCATTTCGGTGATGGGAAAACGCACGTTGGCGCCGATGTTGAACACCGCCACCTCGATCGGCCCCAGCTCGCGTTCGATCTGGGCCACCATGACCGCGGTGGCCGTTTCGTCGCGTGCATCCACGCCAAAGCCTTGCGCCTGCCCGCCTTCGGCGCGGATGCGCTGCACCAAGGGGTCGAGCTTGTCGGCCTGCCGGCGCGTGACGCAGGCGGTGAAGCCTTCGCGCGCAAAGCGCCGCGCAATGGCGCCGCCGGTGGCGTCACCGGCGCCGACGATGAGGGCGGCTTTGGTTTGACTCATTCACTTCACTCCGGGGTTCAGGCGTGTGTCCACGACCAGTCGTTCCTGCTGCTGCAGCACGTAGCGGCCGCTGGCCAGGCCGGGCACGAAGACCAGGTTCCAGCTCTTCTTCGACACGGCACTGGGGAACGCGACGAAGGCATGCCGGCCCAGCAACTCGGCGCCAAAACGCTGCTGCCCGGCGCTCGGTATGCCACCGTGCAACCAGGCCGGGTTGGGAATGTCTTCGGGCTGCACCACATGCACGGTGGCGCTGGGCGCCACGGCAAAGCGGGTGAGCGTGTGGGGCTGGGTGTCCAGCACGTCGAAGCCGCGGTGTACGGCGGCTTCGAGGATGCAGGTGGCAGGGTCGAGGCTGCAATACACCGCCTTCACGCCGCGCGGGTTCCAGCGGCCGCCCTGGCGTTCGGCGCCGATGCCGCTGTCCCATGTTAACGCATGAGATGAGGCATCGAGCCGCCAGGCCACGAGCGCGCTTGCGGGCTCCAGGGGCGCGGGCAGTGGCGTCATGCCAGGCGCTCAGTTGTAGACGCCGTGCTCAAGGCGATCAAGAAATTCGTTCACCAATTCGGCGCCCTGCACCGTGCGCAGCAGGGCGATGGGGCGGTGCCCATCCAGGCCCATGGCGGGTTTGCCCAGCCAGCGTTCAGCGGCCTCGCGGCTGCCGAACACCGTGCTGGCCTTGGCCAGGGTTTCGGCCAGCATCCAGGTGCGGCTGCCCAACTCGACGGGCATCATCTTGGTGGGCGTGTCCTTTTGCCGGCGCAAGGTGCGCGGGCTGATGCCGGCGGCTTCAATCACTTCATCGGGCGCCAGCTCGGTGAGGTGGGAGACAAAGAACACCAGCGCGGAATAGGGCAGGCCACGCACGATGGCGGCGTGGACATCGGTCTTTGATTCAGGCGCGCGCTTGAACAGCTTGCCCGCCCCGAGGTAGCCCACGGCGATGTGGGCGTTGGCGGCAGGTGCAGGCAATGCGGCCGTTGCCGCGGGGGGCAGAGGTGAGCCCATGTGAGCCTCCTTGGTGAATGGCCAATTGTCATGATGCATTGGCCACTTGTCAAACGCCGGGCGCCCAGCCCCGCACCCTTATATTCAGTTCGCCGATCCAGGCATTCATTCAAGGGCGATGGCCGCTTCGTGCGCCGTACAACCACTCCATCGCAAACGCATGCCTTGGCAACCGGCTCAGCGCCGTGTGGCCAGCCAGATGCTGGGCAGGATCAACGCCGCGCCCACGGCGTGGTAGACCTGCGGTGCTTCACCCAGCAGTGCCCAGGCCAGCAGCGCGGCGTACAGGGGCGACAAATACAACATCAAGGCCGTGCGCGCCACGCCCAGTTCGCGCTGCACCACCGAATACGCGGTGTAGGCCAGCGCCCCGGGCATCAGTGCCGCAGCCAGCACCAGGCCCAGGGCCTTGAGGCCGAACGCCGGCGTGGCCACGACCAGCGCTTCAAGCGCGGTGAAGGGCAGCATCACCACCACCCCGCCCATGGCAATGGCGGCCAGGCGGGGCGCTGGCGCGAGCACCGATTTCCAGCGCATCAACAGCACCGAATAAGCCACCCAGGCCAAGGCGGCCACGGCGATCCACAGGTCGCCCGAGCCCAGGCGCACCTGGCGCAGGTGGGCCAGGTCGCCGCGGGTGATGATCACCACCACGCCCAGCAACGCCAGCGCCGCGCCCAGCGCCTTGGCCGCCGTCACGCGCTCGTGCAGCAGCTTGGCGCCGAGCCAGGCAATGCCCACCG
>JAYUHT010000189.1:0-5836 GCA_043766725.1 Burkholderiales bacterium
GCGTTAGAGCACGAAGGCCGAGCCGTGGCCGATGTCGCGATCATCGGCGCCGGCATGTCAGGCCTGGCGCTGCAGGCGGCGCTGCAACACCGTGGCATGCAGGTTGATGTTTACGATGCCGCGCCCGCCGGGCTGGAAGGGCCTTGGGCCACCACCGCGCGCATGGACACGCTGCGCTCGCCCAAGCAATTGGCCGGGCCGGCGCTGGGCATTCCTTCGCTCACCTTCAGGGCCTGGTTCGAAGCGCAATTCGGTGCCGCGGCCTGGGCCGCCTTGGACAAAATTCCGCGCCTGCAATGGATGGACTATCTGCGCTGGTTCCGCCAGGTGCTGGGCTTGAACGTGCACAACGAACACCGCGTGACGGATATTTGGCCGCGCACGGGCGGCCTGGTGGAACTGCGCCTGGAGGCGCCCGGCGGTCACGCCAGCACCCGCTGGGCGCGGCGCCTGGTGCTGGCCACCGGCCGTGCCGGTTTGGGTGGCAGCGTGGTGCCGGCTTGGGCCCACGCGCTGCCACGCACACGCTGGTGGCATTCCGCTGATGAGGCTGACCACAGCGCACTGCGCGGCCTGCGCGTGGGCGTGGTGGGCGCGGGCGCTTCGGCCATGGACAGCGCCGCCACCGCGCTGGAGGCCGGCGCGGGCCGCGTGCACTTGCTGGTGCGGCGCGGCGACATTCCGCGCATCAACAAGGGCAAGGGCGCCGGCAACCCGGGCTTTGTGCATGGGCACAGCCGCCTGCCCGATGCATGGAAATGGCGCGTGCGCCACTACATCCATGCGCAACAAGTGCCGCCGCCACGCGGCAGCACCTTGCGCGTTTCGCGCCACGCCAACGCCTTCTTCCATTTGGGTTGCGCGGTGTTGGGCGCTGAAGAACTTAACGGCGCGTTGCAGGTGCAGACTTCGGTTGGCCCAATTGAATTGGACTTCTTGATCTTTGCCACCGGCTTTGCGGTGGACTGGACACAGCGCCCCATGCTGCGCCATGTGTCACCGCACGTGCGCGTGTGGGCCGACCGCTTGCCCATTGAGCCCGGCCAGGAAGACGACGAGCTCGCCGCGTCGCCCGACTTGGGGCAAGACTTCGAATTTCAGGCCAAACCCGGCCATGCCTGCCCCGGCCTGGAACGCCTTCATTGCTTCACCTACCCGGCGGCCTTGTCGTTGGGCGTGATCACCGGTGACATCCCGGCCGTCAGCGAAGGCGCGCTGCGCCTGGCGACCAGCTTGGCCGGCCTGCTCTGGGCCGAAGACATCGACCACCACTTCGCACGCATGCAGGCCTTTGCTGAACCCGAAGTGTTTGGCGATGAATGGGTCGCATCCCCCCTGCCCCACCTACCCGGCGCACCACCTTGACAGGACTCACGATGAGCGAACCCAAACCAAGCGTTGATGTGATGGATGCCGCCGCGGGCCTGGTGCCTGGCCAGGCACTGCATGCGGCACGGCACTTTCGCAGCACGGTGGTTGAGCACACGCAGGCCAGCCACGACGCGCTGTTGCTTGAGGCGGTAGCCGGCCTGCACACGGCAGACCGCTTGCGCGTCGCGGTGCACTGCTGCGACACCGCTGGCGCGAGCGCCTTGGCAGCGCACTACCGCTCGCTGCTGGCTGTGCCCGCACGCGCAGGTGAGGTGCCCTCACCCGCCCTGCCGGCCATGCTGAAGTGGGCTGAACTGCTGACGCGCGAGCCGCGCCACGGCGACCGTACCGCCTTGCAAGACCTGCGCGCCGCTGGGCTGGCCGACGCTGCCATCGTGGCGCTGGCGCAGTTGGTGGCATTCCTGTCGTACCAGACCCGTGTGGCGGCCGGCCTGCGCGCCTTGGCCATGCCACACCAGGCGCCCACTGAGTCCCAACCATGAGCGACCCCACCATCCGCATCAATGGCTTCACGAATGAAACCTTGCAGTGGCGCTCTTGGTTGCAACCCGTCCAGGTCGAGCAAGCCACGCCTATGCAGTTGGAAGTTTTAGACGCCAGCCATGCGCAGGCGCGAACCTCGGACTATTACCTCACGCTGGTGCACCAACCGCGCATGCTGCATCACCGCTCAGCGGCTTACAACGCCATCATGTACGCCAGCGGTGGGGCGCCGCGGTCCGAGCGTGAACTGGCCGCACTGGTGGTCTCCGTCACCAATGGCTGCGTCTATTGCAGCTCAGTGCATGCGCTGCGCTATGCCCAACTGGCCCGGCGCACCGACACCGTGGAGCAGGTCTTCACTGACCCGAGCCAGGCCGGCAGCAGCGAGCGCGAACGCGCCATCGCCCGCTTCGCGCAGGCCGTGACGCTGCACCCCGAAAAATTGAGCGCGCAAGACATGGCGCCTTTGCGCGCGCTGGGCATGAGTGACGAAATCATCATCGACCTGCTGCACGCCACTGCTATTTTTGCTTGGGCCAACCGGCTGATGCACAACCTGGGTGAGCCCGTCGCGCCGGCTTGAAGTTGCAATGGTCGAACGGCCCGGCGACGGTTTTCATCGGCCCGTCAGTCGATCTTGATGTTCGACTGCTTGGATCGCGATCGAACTGCAAAAGCGGCTCACACATCAGCTCGATCCCTGGGTTTTTACCGATCGATCGGCGGGCGTCTGCAACTGTGGCGCCGCACCGCCTCGGTGACCACGCGCCATGGGTTACGCTTTGCCGTATGAAAGCCGCCGAGGACGAGCAATTCAAGCTGTCGTTCCTGAATGGCCAGATTGACATGATCACCGCGCCGGCGCCATCGGGCAGCGTGTCGCACACCGTTGGCCACAGCCCGGCCTTCACGGTCGCTGTCGGCTTGGCCTCACGGCCTAAGAAGAAGTAGCCAATGCAGCGCCGCCGCCTGCTGCACGGAGCGGTCGCCGCGTTCGCGCTGGCCGATGCACCCCGCACAGCGAGCTGCGCGCCGGGGGCAAGGAAGATCCTGCACCTGGCCTTTCCGGCACCCGAGTCGAGCTTCGACCCGGTGCAGACGAACAGCGACCAGTATTCATCGACCCTCATCTCGCAGATCTTCGAAGCCCCGCTGGGTTACGACTATCTGGCGCGGCCGGCGCGCCTGCTGCCGGTCACCGCCGCGGCGATGCCCGAGATGGCCGCCGACGGCAGCAGTTTCACACTGCGCATCCAGCCCGGCATCTTCTTCGCCGACGACCCGGCCTTCCAGGGCCGGCCGCGCGAACTGGTGGCGCAGGACTATGTCTATGCGCTCAAGCGCTTCTACGACCCGCAGTACAACTCCAGCGATCTGTACATCTTCGAGACGCAGAAACTGCCCGGCCTGAGCGAGCTGCGCGAAAAGGCGATCAAGGGCCGCAAGCCCTTCGATTACGACACCGAGGTCGAGGGCGTGCGCACGCTCGACCGCTACACCTTTCGCATCCGTCTGGGCCTGCCCGACCCGCGCTTCATCTACGTGCTCGCGCAGCCTAGTTTCATGGGCGCGGTGGCACGCGAAGTGGTCGAGCGCTACGGCAAGGAGATCGGCGCACACCCGGTCGGCACGGGCGCCTTCCGCCTGAAGAGCTGGCGCCGCGCCTCGCGCATCGAGCTCGAGCGTTCGCCGAGCTACCGTGCGGTGGTCTACGAAGGCACGCCGGCCGACGAGCCGCTGGCGCGCAGCATCGCCGCGAGCCTGGCCGGCAAGCGGCTGCCGCTGGTCGACGAGGTCATCGTCGATATCGTCGAGGAAGACCAGCCGCGCTGGTTGTCGTTCCTGAATGGCGACTACCACTGGCTCGCCTTACCCGGGGCCTTCGCGAAGATCGGCGTGCCGAACGGGCAGCTTGCTCCCTTCTTGCAGAAGAAGGGCGTGCGGCTGCAGGCGGCGCTGCAGGCCGACATGACCATGAGCTACTTCTTCATGGAGCACCCGCTGGTGGGCGGCTACACGCCCGACAAGGTGGCGCTGCGCCGCGCCATCGGTCTGGCCTTCGACGGCGACAACTTCATCCGCCATGTCCAGGGCGGCATGGCCATTCGCGCGCAGTCGACCATCGGGCCGCACACCTCGGGTTACGACGCTGCCTACAAGAGCGAGATGAGCGAGTACAGCCCGGCGCGCGCCAAGGCCCTGCTCGACCTGTACGGTTATGTCGACCGCGACGGCGACGGCTGGCGCGAACAACCCGACGGCCAGCCGCTGCTACTGAAGATGGCGACCCAAAGTTCGCAGCGCGACCGGCTGACCAACGAGATCTGGAAACGCTCGCTGGACGCCGTGGGCCTGCGCATTCAGTTCGAGGTTTCGACCTGGTCCGAGCTGCTGAAGAAGAGCCGCGCCGGCACGCTGATGATGTGGGGCTACGGCTGGTCTGCCACCTCGCCCGACGGCGGCTTCTTCCTCAGCATCGCCTACGGCCCGAATGCCAGCGAGTCGAACGATCCGCGTTTCGTGCTGCCGGCCTTCGACCGCCTGTTCGAGAAACAGGCGCGCCTGCCCGACGGCCCCGCGCGCGAAGCTGCGATGCGCGCGGCCAAGAACATGCTGGTGGCCTACATGCCCTTCAAGGTGCACAGCCACCGCATCGTCAACGATCTGGTGCAACCCTGGACCCACCACTTTTGGCGCCACCCATTCATGCGCGACCTCTGGCGCTTCATTGATGTCGACACGAAGATGTGAGCCTGTCGGACCGGCTTCGGATCTGCGGGCGTGCTGAAAGTCGTCAAAGATGATCGCGGCGACACCTGCCGCGACGTCAACACGATCAAGTTCGCCGGATGGGCCTACGTCCTGCACCAAAGCGGCCGACGGCGATACGATCGTCCCGGCCCGATCCCGGCCCTGATCGGGTAACGCTCGCGGCGCAGGCACCTGAGCGTTCTTCGCGCGGGCCAGCGCCAAACACCCACTGTACGAGGAGACAACCGTGCCCAACATGAACATCGCCTGCCATTGCGGCCAGGTCAAGATCAAGCTCACTGGCGAACCTGTGGTTGACCTGTATTGCCACTGCCGCGACTGCCAGCGCATCGCCGGCGGCGGCTATGTGCCCTACTCGATCTACCCGCATGCCAGCGTCGAGGTGACCGAGGGCAAGACGTTCAGGTGGGCGCTGAAGGACAACCAGCGTACGCGCTGCGCGAGCTGCGGCACTTACCTGTTCGGCGACCCCGCCGGCATGGGAGTACATGGCATCAGCGCCTACTTGCTGCCGCCCGGTGTCTTCAAGCCGCAGCTGCACATCATGTGCAAGGATGCGCTGGTGCCGGTGAAGGACAACTTGCCGCACTTCGCAGGCTTCCCGGCCAGCCTCGGCGGCAGCGACGACAAGGTCGACTGGTAGCCGAGCGGGCCTTGCCGGCGCGTTGAATGATGTGCGCGCGCACCGGTTGCGGCGCAGCGCGGCGCCACTGCGTCCAGGTGCTTCGCGCAAGACGCCAGACAGCGCGAATGCGGCAGGCGATCGAAGAAACCGAAGCTCGCAGGCGCATCGTCAATGTTGACGACGTTCTTGCCGTTGCGGACTAAGCCGTCGCACGCAAATTCAGCGCCGAAAGCCGGCGCCCGAATCCGCGTTGATGCAGCACCGTGCGCCAGTGCTGCCCCGGGGCCAGCGGCCAGGCGTCGGTGATGGTGCCGGTGGTGACGAATTCACCTGCGCGCACCTGCCAATGCGGCGTGTGTTCGGCCATCGCGTCGAGCCACGTGTGCAGCGCGTGCAGCGGGCCGTCGAGCACGTTGGCGCCCACGCCTTCGTCAACGCGTTGGCCATCGCGGTGAAGCTCGACGCGCAGTGCGGCCAGGTCATCGGCCAGCGCCGCCCAGCCTTGCACCGGCACGCGCGGGCCCACGCACAGGCGGCCGTGCAGGGCGAAGTCGGCCAGGCAGT
>JAYUHT010000190.1:0-5834 GCA_043766725.1 Burkholderiales bacterium
AGAAAAACGATCAACACCGTGAGCAGCGCGCCTTCGATCAACGTGTGCATCAGGCCATTGAGCGAGCCCTTGACCCAGTCGCTGTTGGCGTAGATCAGCCGCAGCTCCACGTCGGGCGGCAAGGTCTTGCGGATCTCTTCCATCGCCTGCTTCACCGCATCGCCGGTGGCCACGATGTTGGCGTCTTGCTGCTTGAAGACGTTGAAGTTGATGGCACGCTGGCCGTTGATCCGGGCCGTGGAATCGGCCTCGCGTTCGCGCTCCACCAGTTGGCCCAGGTCGCCGAGCGTGAGTGCCAGGCCGTTGCGCCGCGCCACCACCAGTTGTTCGAATTGCCGCGGATCGCGCACCCGCCCTTCGACGCGAAGGATGGTGTCCTGGTTGTTGTTCGACAGCAGGCCCACGGGCTGGTCGGCGTTGGCCTCGCGCAGCGCGGTGGCAATCTCGGCCGGCGTCACGCCATAGGCGCGCAGGCGCACCGGGTCGAGGTCGATGCGCACCTCGCGCTGGGTGAGGCCGCTGACGTCGACCCGCGCCACGCCCTGCACGCGCTGCAAGCGCTTGCCCACGGCGTTCTCGCCCAGGATCGAGAGTTCGCGCGTCGGCCTGCCTTTGCAGGCCCCCAGGCCGGCGCGAGCGCCGTCCGCCCCCCGAGGGGGATCGGCTGCTTGGGACGGCCCGGCGCAACCGGACAGCAGCGCCAGGTTCACCACCGGCTGGTTGTTGTCGCTGTTGAAGCGCTGGATGGTCGGCGCCTTGGCGTCGCGCGGGAAGGCTGCCTGAATGGCCGCCAGCCGGTCGCGCACCTCTTGCATGGCGCGACCCATGTCGGCGTCGAGACTGAACTCGATGCTCATCTGGCTGCGCCCTTCCATGGCGCGCGAGGTGATGCGTTTAACTCCGGCGATGCTGTTCACCGCCTCTTCGATCGGCTTGGTCAGTTCACGTTCCACCGCCTCGGGGCTGGCTCCCGGGTAGGCGACTTCAACGAACGCGCCGGGGAAGCTGATGTCAGGCATCTGCTCCACGCCCAGGCGCATGTATGAAAACAAGCCCAGCACGCACAGCGCCACCATCACCATGGCAGCGAAGACCGGGTTGTTGATCGAGACGCGGGTGATCCACATGGCAGCGCCCGCCTTAACGCGACTGCGTTGGGCTAAAGGCCGAGGCCACCGGTGCCGCTCGCGCCGCCACCACCGAGGCCTGGGCGCCTTCGCGCAAGCTCTCAAACCGCGCCGCCAGCAGCTGCGCGCCGGGGCTCAGCCCTTGCAGCACTTCCACCCGGGCGCCGCGCGGGTCTTGCCGGCCCAGCATCACGGTGCGCCGCTCAAGCTTGCCGTTCTCGATCAACCAGACCTGGTTCTCGCCGCCATTGACCTGCACCGCGCCGCTGGGAATGGTCAGGCGCTGTTTGACGTCGGCCAATTCCACCTTGGCCAGCGCGTACTGGCCAGCGCGAAAGCGTTCATCGGCATTCCGCACGGCAATGGTCACGGCGATCGAGCGGGTGCCGGTTTCGGCGGCCGGCGCAATGCGGGTAATGCGCGCGGCCACGGCGTTGTCGTGGCCTTCCACGTGCACCTGCACCGCCATGCCCGGGGCCAGGCGGGAGACGTCGTGCGTGGCCACATTGCCGATCAATTCAAGGCGGCTCAAGTTAACGATGGTGAGCAGCGGCTGTTCCATGCTCACCTTCTCACCCGCCAGGGCCTGGCGCTTGGCCACGATGCCGGAGATGGGTGCCACCAGCGCCGCTTCGCGCAAACCCACCTGGGTTGTGATGAGCGAGGCGCGTGCGGCATTGGCCTGGGCCTTGGCCGTGTCAACCGCGGCGCGTGAATTTTCCAGCGCAATCGACGAAATGAATTGCTGGTCTGCCAGGCGCTGGTTCGACGCCAGGGTGCGCTCGGCCTGCGCCAGTTGCGCTGCGGCGGACTCAACCATGGCCTGGCGTTCGGCCACCCGGCTGGTGACCTCGGCCACATCAACCCGGCCCACCACTTGCCCGGCCTTGACGCGGCTGCCTTCGGCCACGCTCAGGCTGTGCAATGCGCCGGCCACTTTGCTGCGCAACACCACGGTGTCCGGCGCCACCAGTGCACCGGAAAACTCAATCTGAGTCGGCAAGCTGGCCCAGGCCGGCTGGGTGACTTCGCGCGGGCTGAATTCAAGTGGCACGTCGGGCTTCTTACCGTCGGATTTGGCCTGAGCCAGGCCGGGCAGATTGATCTTGCCCGTTTGAACCAGGGCGCCCAGGCCCGCCATTGCCGCCACGGCCAAACCAGCCGCCAGCCAGATCTTGCGCATCTCTTTTTTCCTCTTGGTTGCAGCGATGTTTCTCACCGCTGCGCGAGTGTAGGAGTGCCGGCGCAAAGAGTTGCGGCCAGTGCGACGAAGCGCGGCGGCCGGGTGATGAGATGCAAGGAAGCGGGAACACGCTGAGCGTTCGTCACGGTTGGCGCGGCGTGCTTCGTGCTCCGTCGTTCGTGCGCCTTCAGTCGTGCGGCCGGGTTGAGCGACGTTCGCTGAGCGCGCACATCACATAGCAGGCCCAGCCCGCCAGCCCGGCCAGTGCCGCCGCCCAGAACACCGCCGTCAGGCCCAGCGCTTGGCTCAAGGCACCACCCGCCAGGCCGCCCACCACTCCGGGCACACCATAGCCCAGGGTGGAATACAGCCCGCTGCCGCGGCCGCGCAGGGCTTCAGGGAAGTAACGGCCCAGGGCACTGGTGCACGACATGTGGTGCGCCGCAAAGCTCAGCGCATGCAGGCCTTGCATCAGCACCAGCACCCACACCACCTGGCCCGCGGCGGCGGTGCACGCAAAGCGCAGCGCGGCCGCCAAGGCGGCCCATTGCAGCCAGCGCAAGTCGCTCACACACCGGTACCAGCCGCCCGTGAAGGCGAAGAAGGCAACCTCGGCCAACACGGACGCCGCCCACATCAAGCCAATGGCGCCTTCGCTGTAGCCCAGCTCGCGCAAGTACAGCGAAAAGAAAACGTACTGTCCGGTGTGCGCCAGCACGGTGAGCATGGTGCCGGCAAAGAACCACAGCACCGGGCGCTGGCGCAGCACCGGCCACACCGGCACCGGCGCTGCGGCGCCTCGAACCTGAGGCGGATCCGGCGGCAGCCGCCAGGTGGCCCAGGCCACGGCAGCAAACGCCGCCAGGGTGAGCAGCGGCAAGCTGGCAATGCCCAAGCGCTGGAAGATGAAACCCAGCGCCGTGACCGCGCTGATGAAGCCGAGCGAGCCCCACAGGCGGATGCGCGCATAGCGCTTGGCATCGAGCCCGTCGCCATCATGCAAGTGCTTGATCACCAGGGCCTCGCTCAGCGGCGTGAAGGCACCGTTGGCCAGGAACAGCGCCGCCACCGCCAGCGCCAACCACGCCGCGCCGGCATGGCGCAGACCCCACAGCGCAAGGCATGACAGCAGGCTTAAGCCTGCTGCCCAGCGCAGCAGGCGCACGCGCCCGGCGCCATGGTCGGCCAACCAGCCCCAGCCGTAGGGCGCGAGCACGCGCGTCCAGCTCACCAGCGCGGCGAAGGCGCCGATGGCCAGGGTGGAAAAACCCAGGCTGTGCAACCACAGCGGTGCGTACGGGTTGTAGGTGCCCAGCGCGGCGAAGTAGCAGAACCACAACGCGCCGTAGTGGTGGGCGCGGAATGGCCTTTCGGAGGTCACTCGATATGGCCAGGGATGGGGGGCACTGGCAGCGTGACATCACCGCACTGCGCGCGCAGGCGCAAGGCATGATCCATCACCACCAGGGCCAGCATGGCTTCGGCGATGGGTGCGGCGCGCAGGCCCACGCAAGGGTCGTGGCGGCCGAAGGTTTGCACCACGGTGGGTTGCAAGTTGCGGTCGATGCTGGCCCGTTCGGTGCGGATCGAACTGGTGGGTTTGATGGCGATGCTGATGAGCAGGTCTTGCCCAGTTGAAATACCGCCCAGCACGCCACCTGAATTGTTGCTGGCAAAGCCGCGTGGCGTGAGTTCATCACCATGCTCGCTGCCTTTTTGCGCCACGCAGGCAAAGCCGGCGCCGATCTCCACGCCCTTCACCGCGTTGATGCCCATCATGGCGTAGGCGATGTCCGCGTCGAGCTTGTCGTACAGCGGCTCGCCCAGGCCCACGGGCACGCCGCGCGCCTTGACGCGCAGCCGCGCGCCGCAGGAATCGCCCGCCTTGCGCAGCGCGTCCATGTGCGCTTCGAGCTGCGCGATCATGCTGGCGTTGGCGGCAAAGAACGGGTTGTTCGGGATGTGCGCTTCGTCTTCAAACGGCACTTGCAAGTCGCCCAGTTGAGTGAGCCACGCGACGAAGCGCGTGCCGTGCTCGGCCAGCAGCCACTTCTTGGCCACGGCGCCGGCGGCCACCATCGGCGCGGTTAACCGTGCAGATGAGCGGCCACCGCCGCGCGGGTCGCGCAGGCCGTACTTGCGCCAGTAGGTGTAGTCGGCATGGCCGGGGCGAAAGGTGTCAAGCAAGTTGCTGTAGTCCTTGCTGCGCTGGTCGGTGTTGCGGATGAACAGCGCGATCGGCGTGCCTGTGGTGAAGCCTTCGTACACGCCGGAAAGTATCTCCACCGCATCGGCCTCGTCGCGCTGGGTCACATGCCGGCTGGTGCCGGGGCGGCGGCGGTCGAGGTCGGGCTGGATGTCTGCAACGCCCAGCGCCAGGCCGGGCGGGCAACCGTCGATCACGCAGCCGATGGCCGGGCCGTGCGATTCGCCGAAGTTGGTGACGCGAAACAGTTCGCCGAAGGTGCTGCCGGGCATGGGTTGGTGTCTGCAAAAAACAAGGGCCCGGTTCGATGCGAACCGGGCCCCGGATTGTGACAGTGCGACTGAGTTAACCGGCCTTTTGCTCTGCGTCAGACTCGTCAACCGGCCAGTCGCGGATGTAGGCCTTGAGCATGCGGTTCTCGAAGTCTTGCGCATCGACCACGGCCTTGGCCACGTCGTAGAAAGAAATCACCCCCATCAGCGTGCGCTCATCAATCACCGGCATGTAGCGCGCATGGCGCTGCAGCATCATGCGCCGCAACTCGTCGAGATCGGTCTCGGGCGTGCAGGTCAGCGGGAAGTCGTCCATCACGCTGCGCACAACGCTGGCGCCAACCTCGCCGCCGTTGCGCACCACGGCCTGAATGACTTCGCGAAAAGTCAGCATGCCGACCAGTTCGCCTTTGTCCATCACGACCAGGGAGCCGATGTCCATGGCGGCCATCGTGCGCAGCGCCTCGGCCAGCGCATCTTCCGGACTCACGGTGTACAGCGTGCCGCTCTTGACATGCAGGATATCGCTGGCTTTCATGGCGGCTCCAAAGTGGCTGGGGACGCGAAAAACATAGCACACAATGCCGCCCACCGACACCCTGTTTGCATGAGGACACGCCCTATGGCAGGCCCTTCCGACCACGGCTTCGACACCCTGGCGCTGCACGCCGGGGCGGCGCCCGACCCCGCCACCGGCGCGCGGGCGCTGCCGATCTACTTGACCACCTCGTTCGTCTTCGAGTCCAGCGAGCATGCCGCGTCGCTGTTCAACCTGGAGCGCTCGGGGCACGTCTACAGCCGCATCAGCAACCCGACCAACGCCGTGTTCGAGGAGCGCATGGCGGCGCTCGAAGGCGGGTTCGGCTCCATCGCCACGGCGAGCGGGCAGGCCGCGCTGCACCTGGCGATCACTACGCTGGCGGGCGCCGGCTCGCACATCGTGTCCAGCTCGGCGCTGTACGGCGGCTCGCACAACCTGCTGGCCTACACGCTGGCGCGCTTCGGCATCGCCACCACCTTCGTCAAGCCCGGCGACATCGACGGCT